>CAZZWJ010000019.1:6442-18320 GCA_964657875.1 uncultured Solirubrobacteraceae bacterium | reverse complement strand
CGACCGACAGCTCGTGCGGCCCGTCCTCGCCCTCGGTCGCGACCACCACCCGCGCCGCCGGCGCACCGAAGCGGACGACCTCGCGTTCGTTGGAGGTCCGGCAGGAGCGGCCGGTGCAGCCGAAGTACAGCGACTCGATCAAGTTGGTCTTGCCGGCGCCGTTGGGCCCGGTGATGACCGTGAGGCCGGCGCCGAACGACGCGTCGGTCTGTGTGTAGGAGCGGAAGTCACGCAGGTGGACGTCCAGGACTCGCACGGGGCGAGGGGCCGTCGCCGGATCAGACGTTGAGCCGGATCGGCATGATCAGGTAGCGAAAGCCGCTCCCGTCACCGGACTCGATCAGACCCGGGCGGAGCGGGCTGATCAGCTTGAGCACGACATCGCCGTCGTCGATCGCCTCGACGCCCGCCCGCAGGAACTCGGGGTTGAAACCGATCTCCAGCGGTTCGCCCTCGAAGGCCAGCGGCAGCGACTCCCGGGCCTCGCCGACGTCGGGGGTCTGGGCCGACACCGTGAGCTCCCCGGAGCTGAACGCGAGACGAAGCGGTGCGTTCTTCTGGGCGAGCAGGCTGATTCGGCGCACGACGTCGGTGAGCTCGGAGGCGGAGATCCGCAGCTCGTGCTCGAAGGTCTCGGGGAGCAGCTGGCGGTAGTTGGGGAACTGACCGTCGATCAGACGCGAGGACAGCAGCGTGCGCCCGAGCGTGAACAGCACCTGGTTGGCCCGCACGCTCACCGACAGCGCCTCGTCCTGGTCGGCACCGACCAGCCGGGCGAGCTCCTGCAGGGCCCGAGCCGGGACGTTGACCTCAAAGCCCGCACTGAGCGGCGCCTCGAGCACCGTCTCCTTGACCGACAGGCGGTAGGAGTCGGTGGCGACCATCCTCAGCTCCCGGTCGGAGGCGGAGACGAGGATGCCGGTGAGCACCGGCCGGGTCTCGTCGCGCGACGCCGAACCGGCGACCTTGGTGGCGGTGGCGACAAACGCCGCCGCGGGGAGCTGCACCGCGGATTCCGAGTCGGGCTCGGGGAAGGGCGGGAAGTCCTCGGCCCGCAGCGTGCGGATGTGGAAGGTCGCGTTGCCGGCGGTGAGCTCGACGTCCTGCTCGGCGGAGCGCAGCTCGAGCGTCACCGTCTTGGCCGGCAGGGAGCGGACGACGTCGAGCATCAGTCGGGCCGGCAGCACGACGGTCCCCTCGCGGGCGACTTCGGCCTCGAGCGGCACCTGGAGTCCGACATCCATATCGGTGGCGCGCAGCTCGCATCCCGCGTCCGAGACGTTGAGTTGGACCCCGGAGAGGGCCTGGATCGCCGAACGGGTCGAGGCGACCCGACTGACGGTCTGCAGCTGGGAGAACAGGACGTCTCGGTCGAGGGAGATCTTCACGGTCAGTACCTCAAGTAGGAAAAGAACAAGTAGTCATAGGGTCGGACAAGGGGTGTGCATAACCCACCGATCGCCAGTCGGTAACGGCGATCGAGGTGTGCGCAGCCACACCGTCCTCGGCCGGGAGTCTGTCAAGGAAGGCGGTCGGCGTCACCGGATACCGAGGTCGCGACGCAGCTGCGCGAGCGTCTGCACAGCATCCGGGTCGGTTTTGCACCGCTCCGAGACGCGCTTGCAGGCGTGCATGACCGTGGTGTGATTGCGCCCACCAAACGCCGCGCCGATCGCGGGCAGCGACTGTCCGGTGAGGTCCCGGGCGAGTGAGATCGCCAGCTGGCGTGGCCAGTTGACCGCGGCGGCGCGGCTGGATGACGTGAGCTGCTCGACGCCGACGTCGAACTGCCGGGCGACGACCGACTGGATGTCGGCGATCGACAGCGGCGCCGCCCGACCGGGGGCCCGGGTGACGGGATCGGTGACGTCGAGGACCTCGGTGGTCAGCGCGACGTCGATCGGGCGGTTGGTGAGCGAGTGGAAGGCGACGACGCGGATGAGCGCGCCCTCGAGCAGGCGGATGTTCTGGGGGACGCGCTCGGCGATGAGATCAAGGACCGCGGGATCGGCGACCGTGATGTCGTCGAGGGCGGCGCGCTTGCGCAGGATCGCCACCCGGGTCGCGTGGTCGGGCGCCTTGATCTCGGCGACCAGGCCCGCCTCGAATCGCTCCCGCAGTCGTTGCTCGATCGACGTCAGTGCGCGCGGCAGCCGGTCGCAGGTGAGCACGAGCTGTCGCCCGCTCTCATACAGCGCGTTGAAGGTGTGAAAGAACTCCTCCTCGGTGCGGGCCTTGTCGGCGAGGAACTGGACGTCGTCGATGAGCAGCACGTCGGCGTCGCGGTAGGCGCGCTTGAAGCCGTCCAGCTTCTTCGACGTCAGCGCGGTGAGGAAGTGGTTGGTGAACGATTCGGCGGTGGCGTAGCGGACGGTCGCGCCCCCCCCGAAGGCGAGCGTGTAGTTGCCGATCGCGTGCAGCAGATGGGTCTTGCCGAGACCCGGAGGGGCATAGAGGAAGAGCGGGTTGTACGCCTGCCCGGGGTTCTCGGCGACCGCGAGCGCGGCCGCGTGGGCGAGTCGGTTGGTCTCGCCGATGATGAACTGCTCGAAGCGATACCGGGGGTGCAGGCCGGTCTCGGGACGGGTGGCGCGCGTCGTCTCACCGGTGCCCCGGCCGTTCGGCCCGGTCGCGGTCTCATCGCCGGCGAAGCGCAGGCGCGTTCCCGGCCCGAGCACGTCCTCGGCGGTCTCGCCGATCAGCCGGCCGTAGCGGCGGGAGACCCATCGCTCGGTCTCCGCCGGGCCGGCGAGCACCATGATCTCACCGTCCCAGGCGGCGAGCTCGAGGCGCTCGAGCCAGATCTCGAAGGCGTCGACATCGATCCGGCGTCGTAGCTCGGCTCTCAGCACGTGCCACGCGTTGGTGGCATCCGTATGCGCGGGCAGCGCCAAGCGACTCCTCCGGGAGGGGACCTGCGACGATGGACAAGGGGTGCGAACGGCCCTGAGGGCCCCCCGCGGGGCGGCGAGCATACCAACGGCCCGTGGGCGGTTCCGGCCCCTTGGCGCAAAGCGCGGGAAAAGCCTCCCGGCGACCTGGGCGGGTGCTTCACGGGGGCCCGCGGGCAGGTGCGTATACTGCGGCGCTCCCGCTCCACAGCCGGGAGGCTCTCCCATGAAACGTACGTACCAGCCCAAGAAGCGAAAGCGCGCCCGCACGCACGGGTTCCGTGCCCGCATGCAGACCCGTGCCGGTCGCTCGACGCTCAAGCGCCGTCGCGACAAGGGCCGAAAGCGGCTCACGGTCTGATGACCGGGCGGGCGACGGCCACGTCCCCGCAGCGCTCGGGACGGGGCCGTCTCTCTCGCAGCGCCGAGTTCGATCGCGTCTTCCGTCACGGCCGCTCCCATGCCGGCCGCGACCTCGTGCTCTATGTGTTCCCGCGTGAAGCCGAGGACAGCTCCCCCCGCCTGGGCCTGTCGGTGTCGCGCAAGGTCGGCGGTGCCGTCGATCGCAACCGGGTCAAGCGGGTGTTGCGCGAGGCGTTCGCGCGCGAGGGCTCGCGGTTGCCCGCCGGCAGCGACGCGGTCGTGATCGCCCGCGCGGGCGCGCGGGAGCTCGCGGGCCGTGAGGGTCTGTCCGGCGTGCGGTCGGCGCTCGCCGAGCTGATCGACAAGGTCCCCGGCGCGGGGCCGCGCGAGCTGGAAGAACGGTGACCGCGATGGCGCGTCTCGCCGCGGCGGCACGTTCGTTCGTGGTCCAGCCGATCCGGGCCTATCAGAAGCTGATCTCGCCGCTGCTCGGCGAGCACTGCAAGTACTACCCGTCGTGTTCGGAGTACGCGGTGCAGGCGGTCCAGCGATTCGGCATACTCAGGGGCCTCGTCCTCGCCGGCTGGCGGCTGTTGCGTTGCAACCCGCTGAGCCACGGGGGTTTTGATCCCGTCGAGGCGCAACGGCTGTTCGCGCCCCGTATGCCCGTTCGGAGCGCCTGACCATGCTTGTTACCGCCAACGTCTTCGGACCGCTGATCGACGTCTTCGAGGCGGTCCTGAAGTTCTTCCACAACAGTGGGGGCATCGGGTGGGGCCTGTCGATCGTGCTGCTCACGATCGCCGTGCGGGCGGTGTTGATCCCGCTCACCTACCGCCAGATCAAGTCGATGGTGCGCATGCAGGGCCTGGCACCGCAGATGAAGGAGATCCAGGCCAAGTACAAGGAGGACAAGCAGCGCCAGCAGCAGGAGATCATGAAGTTCTACAAGGCGAACAACGTCAACCCGCTCGGGTCGTGTCTGCCTCTGGTCCTGCAGCTGCCGGTGTTCGTGTCGCTGTACTACATGCTCAAGAAGAACCTGCGCTACGACATCTGTCCGAAGATCCAGGACGCGTTCCGCACGAACTACGCGCACGCGCACCACATCACGCTCGCGGCGGCCCACAGTCAGACGAGATCCTGCGGCAGCGCGCCGGGCGCCCACTTCCTCTTCATCCACGACCTCACCGCGAAGGCGACGGGGATCGAGCTCGGGATCCTGATCGTGCTCTACGTCGGCAGCCAGCTGGGCTCGAGCCTGCTGATGTCGGCGTCGACGATGGACCCCACGCAGCGCAAGGTGATGTTGTTCATGCCGCTCATCTTCGTCCTGTTCGTGATCCGCTTCCCCGCCGGCCTGCTCCTGTACTGGATCACCACCAACCTGTGGACGGTCCTCCAGCAGTACACGGTGCGTCGCTACATCGGGCCGACGGTCGCGGTGGTTCCGGCCGGGGGCAGTGGTGGTGGGAGCGCGGGATCGTCGAGCCGCGGCGCGCTCACCGGCGGTTCGGGCGGTTCGGGCAACGGCGCGTCGGCCGGTAGTGGCGGAGGAGGCGGTTTCGGTTCGCGCATGCGTGACCGGCTCGCGGCGGCGCAGTCCGGCGCGCAGGCGAGCCCGCCGCCGACCCGGACGGCCAAGCCCGGCCCCAAGGAGTCCGCCAACGGAGCCGGCTCGAGCAGCAAGGTCAGCTCGAGCTCCCGTGGCCGGGCGGGGAACGGGAAGGGCGCCGTCAGTGGTGGGGGCTCGGGATCGGGATCCGGTGACGCCGGAGGCTCGTCGCGGCGGTCGCCGGTCAAGCGCCTGCGCGGGGCGTCGAACGAGAGCTCCGGCAACGGCACCGGGTCCTCGAACGGCTCCGGAAACGGCGCCAACGGTGCACGCGCGGGGGCACCTCCGCCTCGACCGCCCCGCAAGAAGAAGAAGCGATCCGGGCGACGGCGCTGATGAGCACCGAGGTGGCCGCGGGGCGGGTGCGTGAGCTGCTGGAGCGGATCGCGGACGCCGCGGACTACGACGTCGCCGTCGAGATTCACGAGACCCCGGAAGGGCTCGTCGGCGAGTACGTGGGCGATGACGCCGAGCTCGTGATCGGGGGCCGCGGGGAGACGATCGACGCGATCCAGCATCTCGCCTACCGAATCGCGACCCGGGGCGATGAACCGCGGGTCTCGGTGGTCGTCGATGCCGGCGGGTACCGGGAGAGCCGCGCGGAGACGCTGCGTGCCGCCGCCGACGAGGCCGCGGCGACCGCCCTGCGAGACGGCCGTGAGGTCGCCCTCGAGTCGATGTCCGCGCTCGAGCGCAAGGTCGTTCACGAGCATCTGAAGGATCGCGACGATCTGGAGACGTTCAGCCGCGGCCAGGAACCGGCGCGGCAGCTGGTCGTGGCTCCGTTGGGCGACTAGCCCCGCGCCTGGGCCGTGCCGGGATGTTTCACGTTTTTCTTGACGGTGAAACACGCTCGCGGTACACATCGCCCCGGTGATCGAGCTCTCCGAATTCGACCGGGGCTACCTCATCGGCCTGCTCGTCGGTGAGGGGTCGTTCGGTGGCGACGGCCGTCAGCCCCAGGTGGTGTTGCGGATGCACGTCCGCCATGAACGCATCTTCCGCTGGCTGGAGGAGCGGTTCCCGGGTTGTCGCCTGTACGGACCGTATTCCCACTCCGGGCGCAACTACTACCAGTGGATGGCCCGCGGCCGGGCGCTCGTCGAGGAACTGCTGCCGCTCCTCGACGTCGCGGAGATCGCGCGGCTCGACGCCCACGCCGCGAGTCGACTGAGCCTCATGTGCGAGCGTTACGCCGGCTTCATCGAGACCCACCGCAGTCCCGACGAGCCCTGACCGGTGTCCGGGAACGCCGCCGACGCCGAAGCCGCCGTCCGGCGCGAACTCGACGGGCTCGTCGAGCGGTTTCGGCTGCCCGCGTCGGTCGCCGAGCCGCTGCGCCGCCTCGTGGACATCACCGGCGACGCGCCCGGTGCGGCAACGACGGTTCGCGAACCCCTGCGGGTGATCGACGACCACCTCGCCGACTCGCTCGTCGCGCTGGAGCTCGACCACGTTCCGTGGACGGACGCCACGATCGCCGACCTGGGGGCCGGCGCCGGGTTCCCGGGCCTCCCGCTGGCCGTCGCGCTTCCGCTCTCCCGGGTCGTCCTCGTCGAGAGCAACACCCGCAAGTGCGACTTCCTGCGCGCGACCGCCCGCCGGCTCGGCCTCGACAATGTCGCGATCGAACGGGCCCGCGCCGAGCAGTGGTCCGCGGGCCTGGAGGCCTGCGATGTGGTGGTCGCCCGCGCGCTCGCCGCCCTCCCGGTCGTCGTCGAGTACGCGGCGCCGTTGCTGCGCATCGGGGGTGCACTCGTGGCCTGGCGGGGCCGACGGGACCCACTCGACGAGACGATGGGCGCGATCGCGGCCGCCGAACTGGGCCTGGAACCGCTCGATGTCGTCGCCGTCACCCCCTATCGCGGTGCGCTGCACCGTCACCTGCACGTGATGGTGAAGGTCCGAGCCACCCCACCGCGGTTTCCCCGTCGCCCGGGAGTCGCCCGCAAGCACCCGCTCGGCCGCTCCGTCTGACCGCCGGCGGCGCTAGCGTCCGCGGGTGCGATGGGAACCGTCTACGCGATCGCCAACCAGAAGGGCGGCGTCGGCAAGACGACGACCGCGGTGAATCTCGCTGCGTGCGTCGCCGAGGCCGGCTATGAGTCGCTGCTCATCGACATCGACCCGCAGTCCAATGCGACGCTCGGGCTCGGGGTCGACAAACGCACGACCCCCACGGTCTACGACGCGCTCCTCGACGACCTTCCGCTCGCCGATGCGGTGCATCCGACCTCGATCGAACACCTCGGTCTCGTGCCCGCGGGCCCCGACCTCGCCGGCGCCAACGTCGAGCTTCCGCGTCTCCCGGGCTCGGAGAACCGGCTCCGCGATGCGCTGGCACCGATTCGCGACCGCTACGCGTTCGTGCTCCTGGACTGTCCGCCGTCGCTCGGTCCCCTGACGGTGAACGCGCTGGTCGCCGCCGATCGGGTGATCGTGCCCGTGCAGGCCGAGTACTTCGCGCTCGAGGGGCTGGCGGGGCTGCTCGACACGCTGTCGCTCGTCCAGCGCGAGCTCAACCCCCGGCTCACCATCGCCGGGATGCTGCTCACCATGCACGACGGCCGCACCCGCCTCGCCCAGGAGGTCGAGTCCGAGGTCCGCACGCACTTCCCCAAGCTCGTGTTCGACACCGTCATCCCCCGCAACGTCCGCGTCGGCGAGGCCCCGAGCTTCGGTCAGCCGGTGATCCACTTCGACCCGCACTGCGCGGGTGCCGAGGCGTACTTCGAGCTCGCCAAGGAGGTGGCGTCTCGTGGCTGAGCGCTCGCGCGGCATGGGCCGGGGCCTGGCGGCGATCCTCGCCGTGACCGAGGACTCCGCCGGTCCCGCGGGGGAGCTGCGGTCGCTGCCGACCGACCTCATCGCACCCAACCCCCGCCAGCCCCGCCAGGAGTTCGACGAGCAGTCACTCGTGGAGCTCTCGGAGTCGATCAAGGGACGCGGCATCCTCCAGCCGGTGCTCGTCCGGCCCGTCGCCGGCGGGACCTATGAGCTCATCGCCGGCGAGCGTCGCTGGCGGGCGGCGGCGCTCGCCGGCCTCGACGAGATCCCAGCGCTCGTGCGAGCCCACGACGACGCGGCATCGCTCGAGATCGCCTTGATCGAGAACATGGCCCGTGAGGACCTCAATCCCGTCGAGGAGGCGCGCGCCTGCGCCGCGCTCACCGAGGAGCTCGGCCTCTCCCGGGAGGAGGTCGGCCTCAAGGTCGGCCGCAGCCGGGTCGCGGTCTCCAATCTCGTCCGCCTGCTCGATCTCCCCGACGAGGCGCTCGATCTGATCGCCGCCGGGGAGCTCAGCGAGGGACACGGCCGGGCGCTGCTCACCGCCACCGGAAACGACGCGCGCCGGCGTCTGTCCCGGGACGCCGTATCGGGCGGGTGGTCGGTGCGGGAGCTCGAGGCCCGCGCGCGCGGCGCCCGTCCCCCCGTCCGAGCGGTCCGCCACCGTTCCGCGCCCGCCCTGCACCCCGATCAGGAAGACGCGATCGTGCAGATCCACGACCGCCTGGGCTCGGCGCTCGGCCGTGAGGTCGAGATCACCGCGACGGCCGGCGGCTACCGCGCCCATCTCACGTTCGACTCCCTCGACGACGCGCTGGAGCTCGCCCGCCGACTCACCCGATCGCTGTGAATCGGTTGGACGCACGAGCATGCACGCGTCCTATGCCGACCTCGCGTCGATAACCCGACGCCGCCGGTCGGCGTCCGCCACCCAGGTTCGCAGAGTATGAGAGCGCGTCTGCGGTGTCCGGGACACCCATTGACGGCAACGGTCTCGCACCGAGCCACGTTCGTCACTGCGGGAGGCACATGGTTGCGGTTCCCTGACGTCCTTGACAAGATTGGATCCATGAACCTAAAGACGGGATCCCAGATGTCAGGGCCGATCAGTGCTGTCGCAGGCCGATAACGAGCTCGTCACCCAGACCGGTCCCGACGCCCCCGCCGGTCGGCTGCTGCGTGCCTACTGGCAGCCCGCCGCGCTTGTGTCCGAGCTCGCGCAGGAGCGCCCGGTCAAGGCGGTGCGGATGTTCGGCGAGGATCTCGTGCTGTTCGCCCGCGATGACGGTGGATGGGCGCTCGTGAGCCGGTTCTGCGCCCACCGCGGCGTCGACCTCTCGTTCGGCCGACTGGAGAACGGCGGTCTGCGCTGCCTGTATCACGGCTGGCTGTACGGAGCCGACGGTCGTTGCCTGGCCCAGCCCGCCGAGCCCGAGCACAGCCGCTTTCACGCCAAGGTGCGGATCAGCAGCTACCCGTGTGAGGAGCGCAACGGGATCGTCTTCACCTACATGGGCGGCGGCGCCCCGCCACCGTTTCCCCACTACGACTGCTTCCTCGCCCCCGAGGAGTACACGTTCGCGTTCAAGGGGCTGTGGGAGTGCAATTGGCTGCAGGGCGTCGAGGGCGGTATCGACCCCAGCCACGTCTCGTTTCTGCACCGCTTCCTGGAGGAGGACCCGCGCGAGGTCTACGGCCAGCAGTTTCGCGAGGAGGTCGCCGGCACCGGGCGCACCCTGTCGAGCATCGTCGGCGACCGCCACCGCCCAGACATCGAGGTGGAGTCCGCGGCTCACGGCCTGCGCGTGTTCGCAATCCGCGGACTCGACGAGGCGACGCGCCATGTCCGGATCACCAACCTGCTGTTCCCCAACGCGTTCGTCGTCCCGTTCGGAAACGACAAGGTGTTCTGTCAGTGGCACGTCCCAATCGACGACCACAACCACTACTGGTACATGATCCTCTACGACTTCAAGGAGCCGACCGACAAGGAGACGCTGCTCGCCCAGCGTCTGCAGGCAGTCAACCTGCCTGACTACCGCTCGACGCGCAACCGGGACAACCGCTGGGGCTTTGATCCCTCCGAGCAGCAGGCCCTCACGTTTACCGGTATGGGCCTGGACATCAACGTCCACGACCAGTGGGCGGTGGAGAGCATGGGGACGATCCAGGACCGCACGGTCGAGCGCCTCGGGGCCTCGGACCGCGCGGTCACCGCGAATCGACGGCTGCTGCTGCGGGCGATCGCGGCCCATCAGGCCGGAACACCGACGCCGGCGCTGGCCGTCGACGAGCCTTCGGCCGCCGCGTTGCGCGGGCCGCTGGCCGTCGACACGGTCACGCCCAACGAGGGCTGGCAGGAGCGCTGGCGGGAGGCCGACGCGCAACGCCGGGCGCGCTCGCCCTGGGCGGCCGCGCACGTCGTCGCCTGATGGAGTCCGGCACGCCGCGGCACGAGCGGTCCGTCGACGAGCGCCCGGCTGCCGAGGGCGGCGGCGCCCGGCCACTGCTCGGAGCCGACCCGGCTGGATTTGTCACCCGGCACGGTCTGTGGGGCGACGTCGAGTACGCCGCCGCGGCACAGCTGCGACGCGTCCTGGACGAGCTTGGCGTCGAGCTCGTGCGACTGTCGTTCACCGATCAGCACGGTGTCGTCCACGGCAAGACGCTGACCCGCGACGCGCTGGAAGCCGCCCTCTCCGGGGCGGTGACGGTCCCGTCCTCGCTGCTGCTCAAGGACACGTCGGGCAAGACGGCCTACTCGGTGTTCACGCCCGACGCGGGGATCGGGTCGACACGGATGTCCGGGGCCGGCGACGTCGTGCTCGTCCCTGATCCCGCGACGTTTCGCATCCTGCCATGGTCGCCCCGGACCGGCTGGCTGCTGTGCGATCTGTACTTCCCCGACGGTGATCGCGTACCGCTGTGCACGCGGGGGATCCACCGCCACACGCTGGGTGAGCTGGCCCGCCGCGGCTGGGGGCTGACGGTCGGCGTCGAGCTTGAGTTCCACGTCTTCCGGCTGCTCGACGAGTCGCTGGGCGATCACCACGTCGGCGTCCCGGGACGGCCCGGGGAGCCGCCGGCGGTCGCGCCGGTCACCCGGGGATCTCAGCTGCTGCACGAGCAGGCGCTCGACGGCCTCGACGAGCTGGTGGGGGCGCTCTATGACGGGCTGACGGCGCTCGACCTTCCCCTGCGCTCGATCGAGCTCGAGTTCGGCCCCAATCAGCTGGAGGTCACGCTCGCCCCGCGGCCCGGCCTACAGGCCGCCGACGACGTCGTCCGCTGCCGGGCGGCGATCCGCGCGGTCTGCCGCCGCCATGGCCTGCACGCGACCTTCATGAGTCGCCCGCGGGGCGCTGAGACCGCGTCCACCGGCTGGCACCTGCACCAGTCGCTGGTCGACATCAAGACCGGCATCAACGCGTTCGCGCCAGTCGGCGACGCCGGGGTGCTGTCGATCGTCGGACAGCGCTACGTCGCCGGACTGCTCGACCACGCCGCGGCCGGCGCGGTGTTCAGCACCCCGACGATCAATGGCTACAAGCGATACCGCGCGCAGTCGCTGGCTCCGGACCGGGTGGTCTGGGGCATCGACAACCGCGGCGCGATGATCCGAGTGGTGGGCGGACCCGGCGACCCCGCGACGCGTGCCGAGAACCGCGCCGGCGAGCCGGCCGCCAACCCCTACCTGTTCATGGCCGCCCAGGTGGTGGCCGGCCTGGACGGGATCGACCGCGAGCTGGATCCGGGGCCGCCGACCAGCGAGCCCTACAGCGCCCACGCGCCCCGCCTGCCCTCCAGCCTCATGCAGGCGCTCGACGCGCTCGTGGCCGACGACCTGTTCGCCCGGGCGTTCGGCGCTGACGTCGTCGACTGGCTGACCACGCTCAAGCGCTCGGAGATCGATCGCTACCTGGCCGACGTCTCGGATTGGGAGCAGCGCGAGTACTTCGAGCTGCTCTGAGCGCGGGCGCTGTGCCGGCGGTTGGCGCTTCTGGACACGCATCCCCGTCCTGGCGATGCGGGGCACTTGTGCACCCCCACCCGCGGCTCCCTGGCTCTCGCAGTCTCGTCGCTTGCGGGACGCCGCGCCCCCGCGCCCCCGGTTCTCGCGTCGCTCACGAAGAGACTCACGACGGCGAGCACTGAGGAGAGCCCGCCGCCGCCGACCGCCTACCCGGAGGCCCGATCGAGCAGCCGAACCGGCTCGCCGACG
>CAZZWJ010000019.1:0-6432 GCA_964657875.1 uncultured Solirubrobacteraceae bacterium | reverse complement strand
CCGCGATATTACCAGGCGGTCTATGTAAGCGAAGCGTCGCAGCCGGGGGACCGCCGAACGCAGGAGGTGGTCGTAGCCGAAGCCGCCGTGGGCGTGCAGCGCCGAGCGTGTCCACACCCCGCACCCGAGCACCTGGCGGGTCGCGCCGCGCTCCCACAATCCGCACACGGCCTCGGCGCGCTGGGCGTCGGTGGCCGAGCGCAGCGGAGGACGGGGCGGGATCTCATACCCGAAGCACCACTTCAGCGTGGCCCCGGTGCTCGCCAGCTCGTCGAGCGTGGCGGGCTCGGCCGCGTAGCCGTCGATGTTGGAGAGCACGATCCGCTCGGCGGCCAGCCCGACGCCGACGAGCCGGGCCACGAGTGCGGGTCCGTCGGTGAAGCGGGGATCGAGGCGCAGGATGAGCGCACTGCCGGTGTCCGCGGCGACGCCGCCGGCGGCCTCTAGGATCCGCTCGTCCTCGTCTGCGACCGGATGACCGGGCGCGATCACGCCCACGATGCCAGCCCGATGCGCACAGCCGGGCAGCCGCTCGCGCAGCGCCGAGGTCAGCAGGTCGGCGATCGCATCGGGGCTCAGGTCGGCGACCCACCTCGGGCGGGTGCGGGGGAGGTACAGGCCGACCCCGGCGATGATGTGCAGCCCGCTGGCCCGGGAGAGCGCGGGCAGGTCGGGCGAAGGCCCGCCGAACCCCCACGCTGTGGGATCGACGACCGCCCTCTGGCCCGCGGCGAGCGCCCGCGCCAGCTCAGCCGCAGCGAGCTCGGCGTCGTCGAGCGCGTAGTCGTCGTCGGGCGCGAGGCCTCGCGCGTCGCAGAGCAGATGCTCGTGCATCGACGTGATCCCAAGGCGGTCGGCCGGGATCGGCCCGAGCACCGTCTCGATCACGCCATGGATGCAGTCTCTGTCAACATGGATCCAAACTACCATGGCTCTCACCGACCTCTCCGCCGACGATCGAGCGCTCGTTGACACCGCCCGCGCGGTCCTCGACGCCCGGGCACGCCCCGGTCGTCACGAGGTCGCCGCCGCGCTGCGCACCCGCACGGGCGCGGTCCACACCGGCCTGCACGTCGAGAGCTCGATCGGCCGGGCGTCGATCTGCGCCGAGGGGGTGGCGATCGGCGGCGCGGCCGTCGCGGGCGACACGGAGATCGACGTGATCGTCGCCGTTCTGGCGACGGAGGACGGCGGGTGGCGGGTTGTCACCCCATGCGGGCTGTGCCGCGAGCTGATCGGCGACTACGCGCCCGCCGCGCGGGTCATCGACTACGACGCCCGGCGGCCCGATCCGGTGCAGGTGGTCCCCGTCGAGGCGCTGCTACCGGGCAAGACGACCCGCCGCTGGCTCTCCTGAGCGCCCTGCGGTCGACTGCGCCCGCGCCCCGGTTCAGCTTGCCGGGAGACCGAGGATCCGCTGGAGGTTGCCGCCCTCGACGAGCGCCCGGTCGACAGGGTCCTCGATCGCCTTGGAGATCTTCAGCCGCTCGAGGTCGAAGTCGCTGGCCGGGTACTCGGTACCCATGACGAGCTTGCGAGCGCCGACCCGGGCGTAGGCGACGCGGACGTCGGACAGCAGCGTGGCCGACGTCTCGAGGTAGATCTGGGGATTGCGGGCGCTGACCAGGCACGCCTCGGGGACGTTCCAGACCGCGCCCATGTGGGCGATGAGAACGGGAACCTCGGGGAAGCCGCGGCTGATCTCCTCGATCGCGAGCGGCGCAACGAACGCGTCGTCCAGCGCGTTGACGAGGATCGCCAGCCCGTGCTCGCGGCAGGCGGCGAAGACCGGATCCAGCAGCCCGTGATCGGCGAAGTGATAGCCGTGCAGCGAGGGATGGAGCTTGAGGCCACGGATCCCGGGGTGGGTGGCCATGCGGGCGATCTCGTCCAGGGCGTTGTCGGCCTGGGGCTGGACCTGGCCGAAGCCGAACAGCCGGTCGGCGTGGTCGGTCACCAGGTTCTCGATGAACTCGGGCTCGATCCGCTGGGCCAGCGAGCAGACCATCGCCATATCGACGCCCGCGGCGTCCATCCGGCCGAGCATCCTGGCCACGTCGAAGGGGCGCGGGGGCGCGTCGGGGTTGCCGCCGGTGAGGTAGTCCGAGCGACCGCGGACGTTCTGGGCGGAGTTGTAGGCGTCGATGATCACGGGTGCACCTCGAGGACGAGCCCGTCGGGTGGGCCGGGCAGGGTGGGCCAGGTGACGGGACAGTGGCCGGGGAGCAGGCGGGTATTCGGCTCGTCGGCGAGCGCCATCAACCGGTGGTGAGAGGCGTGACGCTGCGCCTCGCCCTCGGGCAGCGCCGAGGCTCCGATCGGGGTATCGGTGTCGATGCCCTCCTGAAGGTCGATCGCGTCCATCGCCAGCACCCAGCGGGAGCCGTCACCCAGACGGATGCTGAACGACATGTGTCCCGGGGTGTGGCCGGGCGTCGAGATGGCGTCGACCCCGGGCAGCAGCTCGGCGTCTCCGTCGATCTGTTCCCAGGCGAGCGACCGTCCGACGTAGTCCTCGCGCACGTAGGCGTGCTCGATACCGGCCGCGCCGAGTCCGAACGCGAGCTCCGCCCGCTGCACGAACACGGGCACGCCCGCGGGGACGTGGCGCAGTCCGCCGGTATGGTCGACGTGCAGATGGCTGACGGCCACCGCGGCGAGATCGGCCAGGCGCAGGCCGCAGCGCGAGAGCGCGTCGAGCAGCGGGTCACTCCCGGGCGCCGTGGCGAACTCAGGCGCGCGGGAACGGTAGATGCGCCGCGCGGCCGGTTCGTCGCGCATCGTCTCCGACAGCCCGGTGTCCAGCAGGATCCAGCCGCCCGGCCCGTGCGCGAGCACGCCGATCACCGGCAACCGGATCAGCGCGTCTCCGCCGCCCTCGATCGACATCCGCCGCGGCTGCCACTCGTGCCCGAGCGTGAGACAGATGATGCGGCCGCAGACGTCCATCGCC
This sequence comes from uncultured Solirubrobacteraceae bacterium, assembly GCA_964657875.1. Classification (GTDB taxonomy): domain Bacteria; phylum Actinomycetota; class Thermoleophilia; order Solirubrobacterales; family Solirubrobacteraceae; genus Palsa-465. The sequence continues at coordinate 3,479 of CAZZWJ010000019.1, read as the reverse complement.
GCAGCGTATAGGATCCAATCTGAAACAGAAAGGATCCAACACGGTGACGCGCGACACCATCTCTGCGACGTCGGTGCTCGACCAGGCTCCGCCGCTCCCGGCCCGCGCCGAGTTCCAGAGCCGGCAGGCCCTGACCCGCGACGCCCTGACGGCGGCCGAGCTCGACGGGCTGCTCGCCTTCGGCAGTCGCAACTGGCCGTGGGCGGTGAAGTGGCTGGCCGACCACCAGTCGGGCTTTCAACAGCAGGGCGCCTCGCCGACGTTTGGCGACAAAGGGTTCTCGGCGCTCATCCTGCCCGTCGACGGTCCCGCGATCCTCGTCCTCGATCAACGGGTCGGGCCCGGCGACGTCGCCGTCGACGACACGCGCACCGTCGAGCGGATCACCGCGGGGACCGCCGCCGCACTGCGCGATGCCGGTCTGGCCGGCGGCCGGCTGGGCGTCGCCGGGGAGGGGGTGATGCTCGATCGTCATCGCCGGGAGATCGAGGCCGAGCTCGGCGATGCGCTTGCGCTCATTCCGGCCGATGCGCTGCTCGAGCCCCTGCACCGCGTCAAGAGCCCGGTCGAGCTGGACTGCATGCGCTACGCCTCGGCAGTGGGCAGCGCCTGGATGCGGGCGATGATGGCGGCGGCGGCTCCCGGGCTCACCGAGGCCGACTGCGTCGCCGCCGGTTTGCCCGCTTTGCTCGCCGGCGGCGGGTTTCCCACCGACATCGTCGCCGGCTCGGGCAACCCGTGCCGGCCCCAGGCCCCGCGCGGGATCCCGTCCTTCAACGCGCAGCGGGCGCTGGACGCCGGCGACCTGCTGCGCATCGACGGGTTCGGCCCGGTTCGCGGCTACGGCTGCGACCTCGCCCGCTCGACGTGTGTGGGCGCCGAGCCGACCGATGCCCAGCGGATGGTGCTCGAGCACGCGTTGGAGTTCGTGCTCACCCTGGTTGCCGCAGTCCGCCCGGGGGTCACGCACGCCGCGGTCCACGATCTCGGCACCGAGTGGATGGCCGCCCACGGCTACGCGCCGCACGCCTACTTCGAGGGCTTCTGGCCGGCGTTCGGCCACCAGATCGGCCTCACCACCGAGGGCCCGTTCCTCGCCGCCGGCGAGTCGGACCTGATCCAGGCCGGTCAGGTGCTCGCGGTCGAGATCGTCCTCGGCACGCCGGAGACCGGCGGCATCAGCCACGAGGAGTGCGTGATCGTCACCGAGACCGGAACCGAGCTGATCACCCAGGGCTGCCCGCAGCGCTGGTGGTGAGCGGCGCGTCGAGCCCCTCGACGAGCGCGCCCATCAGCCGCTCCACGATCATCGCCGCCAGCCGCTCGCCCTTGGCGGCGCTCGCCCGTGAGGCCTCGGCGAGGACGCCGCTGGCCGCGACGTGCTCGGGTGGGGTGGGGATGATGTCGTAGAACGGCCGGCGGGCGCTGCGATCATCGGCGATCAGCTCAGTCCGGACGAGGTCCGGGCGCAGGGCGAGCATCAGGCTCGTCTCCATGATCGCGGCGTGCTCGGCCGCCCACCCCGGAAAGCCGGCGGGGGCGTCATCGAACAGGAACGCCGTCTCGGCCTCGGTGAACGCGGTGAGCACCCGCTCGATCACCGCCACCCTCGTGTCGCCCAGCCACCCGGCCTCGCGCGCCAGCTCGACGCCCTCGTAGATCAGGTTGACGTTCTCCCCGTGCCAGTTGACGACCGCGATCCGGGCAAAGCCCGAGCGGGCGAGCTCACCGACGACGTCGCGGACGACGGCGATGAGTGTCTGCGCCCGCAGCGACGTGGTCCCCGGGAACCCCTGGCCGCCGCCCGACAACGGCCGGCTGCGGAAGCCGAACGGCTGGGGCGGGGCGATCACGACGCGCACCCGCTCGCCGATCCGCCGTGAGAGCTCCAAGGGGATCAGGTGATCAACGCCCAGCGGCAGGTGGGGGCCGTGCTGCTCGGTGGACCCGACCGGCCACAGTGCCACCGCGCCGGCCGCGGCGGCGTGGCGAAGCTCGGGCCAGGTCATCTCGGTCATGAGCCGGGTCACGCGGCATCCACCACGGCGGTGATCGCGCTGGTAATGGCGGCCACGATCGCGGCTGGGTCCCTCGCCCAGCGCACGACGACCACCAGGTCGTGGTCCGGGTCACACCACACGAGCTGCTCGCCGGTCCCGTGCGCCGCAAAGCCGCGTGGGCCGCAGGCGGGAAAGAAGCCGTCGTGGTTGCGCCACCACATCAACCCGTAGGCGGGCCGGGCCGGTGTCGGGGTGAGCATCAACTCACACCACCGCTGCGACAGCAGATGCCGCCCGTGCCATGCGCCGCCGTCGAGGTGCAGGCGGCCGAAGCGCGCCAGGGTCGGCGTGTCGCACCACAGGCCGCCTCCCCAGTGACTGCCCCCGGTGGTGACCGGGACCGCCCGCCCGTCAGCAAGCGTCGTGTGCATCTGTCGTAGGCCGCGCCAGCTCCAGCCGTCACCGACGCCCAGCGGCTCCATGATCCGCTGCCGCAGGGTCGTCTCGTTGGAGGCGCCGAACAGGTGGGTGAGCGCGAGCGAGCAGAGGTTGGTGCGGACGTCGTTGTAGGCGAACTGGACTCCGGGTCCGACCGGGGGGTCGTCGCGCGACTGGCGGCCCTGGGGGTCGGCCCACCACGGCACTCCGTACAGAGTGCCGCGCCAATCGCTGGTCTGGGTGAGCAGGTGCCGCCAGGTGATCGTCGCGGCGAGCGACGGATCCTCTGGCTCGCCCTCGCCGAGATGTCCGCCGAGCGCCGTGAGCGGGACCCGCTCACGCACGGGCTCGTCGAGGTCGCTCAGCAGGCCGTCGTCGACAGCCAGCCCGGCCACGGTGGCCAGCGCGGACTTGGCGATCGAGAACACCATGTCGGTACTCCCAGGGTCGCCCCAGCGCACGATCTCCCGCTCGCCGACGTACGCCAGCCCGGTTGGTCCGGCCCGGTCGCGCACGTCGCCCATCACCCGCGGCCAGGGCTCCGCCGCGAGTTGCCGAGCCAGCCACTCGTCCATCCTCCGCGGGAGCGCGGGCTCGTCGGCGAGAGCCCGAGCCGTGATGGTGTCCACCACTTTTGGATCCACTTCAGGTAGTGTAGTATCCAATCTCGTGGCGGCGACTGCCCTGTCTGACGAACCATTCCTCATCGACGGCGACTGGCGGGCGCCCGACGGGAACGGGCGCTTCGACGTCGTGGACCCGGCGACCGGGGAGCCATTCGCCCGCGCGATCCAGGCCACCGAGGTCGACGTCGACGACGCCGTCGCCGCGGCGGCGGCCGCCCACGCCGACCGACGCTGGAGCGGGTTGGCGCCCGCCGAACGCGGCATGATCCTCACCCGCGTCGCGGAGTTGATCGAGCTGGTCGGCGCGAGTGCGTACGCCCGGCGCCCGATCGGTGAGCTGTCCGGCGGCGAGCAACAGCGGCTGCTCATCGCGCAGGCGCTAGCTCACCGCCCCGCCCTGCTGCTCCTCGACGAG
>CAZZWJ010000018.1:0-18488 GCA_964657875.1 uncultured Solirubrobacteraceae bacterium | reverse complement strand
CGATGCTGCTGCAGGCGATCACGATCGACGACCGCGCCTACGAGGTCGAGAAGGCCTCCAAGTCGTTCATCAAGGACTACATCTTCCCCGGGGGCTGCCTGCCCTCCCTCGAGGTCATCCAGCGCAACGTGGCGCGCCGCACCGACCTCCAGACCGTCGGGCTGTTCGACCTCACCGCGAGCTACGCCATGACCCTGCACCGCTGGCGTGAGAACTTCCTCGCCCATCGCGACGAGCTCGCCACGTTCGGGTACGACGAGCACTTCCAGCGACTCTGGTCGCTGTACCTCGCCTACTGCGAGGCCGGCTTCGCCGAGCGGCGCATCTGCGATCTGCAGCTGCTGCTCGCCAAGCCACGGTGGAGCGGGGCGGCGTATCCGAGCGCCCAGGAGGCGACGGTCGCCGCCACCGGCTGATCTGGCCGGCGCGTGGCGATCACGGCGCGCGCTATGTTCTCGACCTGTGTGGTCGAGATTGTTCTGTCTGATTTATGACAGCCCGATGAGCCATCTGGCGGTCGACACCGCATACCTAAGCGACCGCTCGTGTTCTCACGAGCGCAATCCCGTCCCGACGTAAAAGGAGCAACATCCGCATGGCTTTTAATCTCGAGGAAGTGGACGTCGACGGCGCCATCCGTGAGGCCCAGGAAGAGGTCTCCGGTGACACCCGACTCAGCTTTCTGAAGAAGGGCGCCATGGCCGGTGGCGCCGCCCTGAGCGGTGGCGCGATCCTCAGCGCTTTGGTCCCCGGTGCGGCCATGGCCGCCTCGGCGACCCGTCAGCGTCCTCCGACAAAGCTCGGCACGCTGACCCTCGGCTCCGGCGACGTCGGAATCCTCAACTACGCGCTGCTGCTCGAGTACCTCGAGGCAACGTTCTACGCCGAGGCACTGAAGAACAACGTCGCCAAGGGTGACAAGCAGCTGTCCGCGTTCCTCAAGGGGACCGCGGCCGATGAGGCCAAGCACGTCAAGTTCCTCAAGACGGCCCTCGGCAAGTCCGGCATCGCGAAGCCGAGCTTTGACTTCGGCAAGGCGGTCACCGACAAGGCGACGTTCGCCGCGACCTCCTACGTCCTGGAGAACACGGGCGTTCACGCCTACCACGGCCAGCTGACGAACATCAAGGCCACGGCCAACCTGCTCTACGCCGCGGAGATCGCGACCGTTGAGGGTCGTCACGCGGGGGCCATCGCCCTCTACCTCGGCAAGCCCGTCGCACCCGCCAGCGCGTTCGACAGCCCGCTGGGCGCCGGTCAGGTCGTCAAGGCCGTCACGGCCACGAAGTTCATCACGAAGCTCTAGTCGAGCCTTCGCGTTTCGATGTGACAACGGGGCGGGTCCTTCGGGGCCCGCCCTCTGTCGTTCTCAAGGCTCCTCGTCGAGCACCCGCTGCGCGACGGCGAAGGCGGCGTTGGCCGCCGGCACCCCGGCGTAGACGGCGGTGTGCAGCAGCACCTCGGCGATCTCCTCGGGACTGACGCCGTTGCGCACCGCGCCGCGGACGTGCAGCTCCAGCTCCTCCTCCCGTCCCAGGGCGGTGAGCGCGGCGAGGGTGATCATCGAACGGGCCCGGCGGTCCAGTCCCGGTCGCGTCCACACCTCCCCCCACGCATAGCGGGTGATGAAGTCCTGAAAGTCAGCGGTCAAAGGCGTCGTGCGCCGGCGAGATCGCTCGACGTGGGCGTCGCCGAGCACCGCCCGCCGCACTGACATCCCGGCCTCGCGGATGGCGTCCAGCTCGTTCATGGGTCCTCCCCGGTCAGATGGTCCAAGCACGGAGACCCGCGGCCGGCCCGCCGGCGCCCGCGCCGTCGCGGAAAGGCAGCGGAGGTCATGCGCCGCGGCGCTCGGCGTGCGCGGCGAGCACGCGGTCGATGAGCTCCTCGGCGCCGGCGGGCAAGGGATCCTCGCCCGTCGGGGCCGCCGCGAGGTTCACCGCCATCCGGTCGGCGTCGACGGTGAGATTCTCCAGCAGATCCCGGACCCAGGCGGTCGCGGAGCCGACGAGCGCCAGCAGCTCACACAGCGTCCCCCACTCCGCCTGCCACGCCCCGGCCGCCCGCGCGTGCTCCTGCTCCATGGCGGCGAGGATCGTGGCCACCAGCCCCGGAGTGCGCTTGGTGCAGGCGAGTGCCGAGATCGCGGCCACCGGGTTGTGCTTATGGGCCATCGCGCTCGATGCGCCGCCGCGCCCCTCCCGCACCTCCCCGACCTCGCTCTGGGCGAGCAGCGTCACGTCACGGGCGAGCTTCCCCAGTACGCCGGCGAGCGTGCCCAGCACCGCGGCGGTGAGCGCCGGGCGCACGCGGATCGTCGCCCATCCGATCGTCGGCTCGACAAGCCCCAGCTCGGCGGCCACCCGCGCCGCGAGCGCTGGTGGCCGACCACCCACCGGACCGCCCATCTGCACGGCGACCTCGGCGTCACGGACGTGGACGAGATGGCCGCGCGCCTGCTCCAGCCCGTCCAGCCACCCCGCCACGTGCAGTCCGAAGGTCGTCGGCAGCGCCTGCTGCAGCAACGTGCGGGCGATCATCGGGGTCGTCCGGTGGGTGCGGATGAGGCCGGCCGCCGCATCGCAGGCGCCATCGAGGTCGATGAGCAGCGCCGCCAGCGCCCGGGCGACGAGCAGCATCAGCGCCGTGTCGACGATGTCCTGGCTGGTCGCCCCGGCATGGACGTGAGCGCGCGCGTCGGGGTCGACCGCGTCGCGCAGCGCCGCCACCAGGCCGACGACCGGCGTCCCGTGGGCGGCCAGCGAACGCTCGACGACGGCGATGTCGCCACCGGCGACCGTCGCACAGGCGGCGGTGATGCTCGCCGCGCTCGAGTCCGGGATCTCGCCGAGCGATGCGAGCGCCCGGGCAGTCGCCGCCTCGACATCGCACATCGCCTCCAGCCACGCGCGGTCGCTGCAGAGCGCGGCAACCGCCCCGCGGGCGTAGATCGCGTCGAACACGGATTCAGACCGCGAAGAAGACGGTCTCGCCGGGTCCCTGAAGACGGATGTCGAAGCGGTATCCGCCGTCGCCGTCGCGGGCGGCGAGCAGCGTCTGGCGCCGGGCCGCCGGCACCCGGGCGAGCACCGGGTCCGACGCGTTGGCCCGCGCCTCGTCGGCGAAGTAGATGCGGGTGACGACCCGGTTGAGCATCCCCCGGGCCATCAGCGTCACCGCGATGTAGGGCGCCTGCAGCACGCCGGCCCGGTCGGGGATCCGTCCCGGCTTCACCGTGCGCAGCTCATAGCGGCCGTCGCCGACCTCGGACCCGGAGCGGGCGAAGCCGCGAAAACCCTCCAACGAGGAGGCCTCGCCGAAGCCCCGGGCGTCGGCGAAGCGACCGTCGGGGTCGGGCTGCCAGGTCTCGATCAGGTGGTCGGGGACCGGATCACCCGCGCCGTCGTAGATCGTGCCGGAGAGGCGCAGCTCCCCCGGCGTTCCGGGCGCGACCGCGTTCACCCCGTCCTCCCAGGGCAGCCCGATCGAGAAGTACGGTCCGAGCGTCTGGGATGGGGTGAGCCCGAAGTTCACCGTGGTGGCTCGAACACCGTCGCCGCCGGGCCGCGCAGATAGACGTCCCATTCATAGGCATGGGCCCAGTTGGGGCGCGTGTCGTGGATCGAGAAGCGCGCGATCATCCGCTCCCGCGCGTCGGGATCCCGCACCGAGTTGAAGATCGGGTCATAGGGCAGGAACGGGTCGCCCCGGAAGTACATCTGGGTGACCAGGCGCTGGGCGAACGCCCGGCCCATCAGCGAGAAGTGGATGTGGGCCGGACGCCAGGCGTTGTAATGGTTGCCCCACGGATAGGGCCCCGGCTTGATCGTCGTGAACCGATATCGGCCCTCGCGGTCGGTGAGGCACCGTCCGGCGCCGGAGAAGTTCGGGTCAAGCGGTGCCGACCAGTTGTCCAGTGCGTGGGCGTAGCGCCCGGCGGCGTTGGCCTGCCAGACCTCGATGAGCGTGTCGCGCAGCGGCTTGCCCTCGGTGTCATAGACGTGTCCGAAGACGATGATCCGCTCCCCGATCGGCGCACCCGCAAGCTGGGTGGTGAGATCCGCGTCGCCGGGTCCGAGGATCCGTCGCTCGCCGAGCGCGGGGCCGGTGATCTCCGACAGCGTGTGGGGCAGGTAGACCAGCGGCTCGACGGGATGGCGCAGCGCCGTGGACTTGTAGGCCTCGTCGTCCATCGCCGGATGCACGCCCGCGGGCTCGCGCCGGTACGCCTGCGGGGTGTCGAGGATCGGGTCATCGATCTTCTCGGTCTCGGGCGACGCACGCATCACGGCGGCCCGGTCAGCGGTTGACGAGCTCGCGCAGCGCGGCGAGCTCCTCGTCGGTCGCGGGCGGGGTGACGAGCGGCTCGTCGACGACGGCCAGCTCCCAGCCGGTGGCGGCCTGGATCGTGTCGATCTCGACCCCGGGGTGGCGCTGGGTGAGGATCAGCTCCCCGGGGTGGGCGCCGTCCGGCGCGCCCGGGGTGAGCACGCCGAGATCGGTGACGACCGCCGTGGGACCGGCGCCGGTGAAGCCGAGCGCCTCCCGGTCCCCGCCGCCGTCGCCGAAGCCGACCGTCGTGCGGAAGTCCAACTGGGCGACGAAGGTCCGCGGCGAATGGGGCGCGATCACGACCACCTCCTGACAGAAGGCGGCGATCTCCGGCGCCCCACCGGCGCCCGGCAGCCGCGTGCGGGGATGGCCGTAGTCACCGATGACCGTCGAGTTGAGGTTGCCGTGGCGGTCGACCTGGGCGGCCCCCAGGAACGCGACCTGGACGCGGCCGGTCCCGATCCAGTAGTTGAACATCTCGGGCACCGAGACGACCGCGTCGGCCGTCTCGGCGAGCTCGCCGTCGCCGATCGAGAGCGGGACGCGGTAGGGCTTGGCCCCGATCGTGCCGGACTCGTAGACGAGCACCAGCTTGGGGTTGTGGACCATCCGCGCGAGCAGCGCCGCCGTCGACGGCCGGCCGACGCCGATGAACACCGAGCGGGCGTCGGTGAGCCGCCGGGCGGCGACGATCGTCTGCAGCTCTCCGGAGTCGGCGTCGGTCGCGCTCACCGGGTCGCCTCCGGCGCACCTGAGATCACGTGCTCGTCCATCCAGTTGCGGAAGTCGTCACGGTCACGGCTGAGGCGGTCCCAGAAGCGGTAGAAGTCGTTGTCGCGCTCGGTGATCCCCGCCGCGTAGGAGGGCAGTGATCCGCCGGGGGCCTCCGCGACCGCGTCGATCACCCAGCCGGGGATGATCACGCCGCCGGGCCGGGGCTCGAGCGCATCGACGATCCGCTCGACGGTGACGAGGCTGCGATCGGCGCACAGCACCGCTTCCTTCTGCACGCCGGGGATCCCCCACAGCTGGACGTTGCCGTCGTGGTCGGCCTCCTGGGCGTGGATGATGCTCACCGCGGGACGCAGCGCCGGAACCGCGGTGAGCTGCTCCCCGGTGAACGGGCAGGTGATCGGCTTGACGGTCGTCCGCTGCGCCAGATCGGTGCCCGCGTAGCCGCGCATCACCGCGAACGGCAACCGGGCGGCGCCGGCCGCGTAGCGATTGGCCATCCCGGCGTGGCTGTGCTCCTCGAGCTCGATCGGGCGCGGCCAGTCGTGTTCGATCGCATCCCGGAAGCGGTGCAGGGAGCCGACCCCGGGGTTACCGCCGTAGGAGAAGACGAGCTTGCGCGCGACCCCCATCCCGACCATCTGGTCATAGAGGATGTCGGGGGTCATGCGGATCAGCTCCAGCTCGGCGCGGCCCTGGCGCAGGACCTCATGGCCGGCCGCGAACGGGATCAGGTGAGTGAAGCCCTCCAGGGCGAGTGCGTCGCCGTCGTGGACGAGCTGGGCGACGGCGTCGGAGAGGGTGGTGATCTCAGCCATGAACGTCCGGGGAGATGACGGCGGCGGGTTCCTGCTCGAGCACGCCGGCGGTGGGACCCGTGGTTCGCGGGGCGTCTAGGAGATCTTGATCAACACGACGGTGTTGATCACGAACAGCACGGCGAAGCCGACCGTCCAGCGGTTGAGATTGCGCTCGACGAGCGAGCCGCCGCCCAGCGGACCACTGCCCGAGCCGACGCCGAACGCGCCCGACAGACCGGAGTCCTTGCCGGAGTGCATGAGGATGAGGAAGATCAACCCCGCGCAGATGACGACTTGAACGAAGTCGAGGACGACGGTCATGTCCGCGAGGATACCGTGGGCGCGATCTGACCGGGATCCGTGGGATCGCGGTCATCGTCCCCGGCGTCGGCCTGCGCCTGCTGCTCGGCCTCGGCGACGTCGAGTCGGTTGAGGATCTCGATCGCCTCGGCGCGCAGCGCCTGATCCATCGCCGCGTAGTCCTCGTCGGAGAGCTTGCCGGTGCGCATGTCCATCTCGGCGTCGCGGATCTCCTGATACTTGGCGTCCCGCGCGGCCTGGAGGTCGGCGACCGTCACCCCGACGTCACTGCGCCCGTGGCGGGCGCTGCGCAGCGGGCCGGTGATGAGCAGGAAGACGACGACGAGGACGACGAGGACGATCAGGTAGCCGGCCACGTCGACTCCATCCGGGCGACGAGCTCCCGCTCACGCGGGACGGCCGGCGTCGGCGTCCCGCTGCGATCACTCGACGGTGCCTGCCGGCCCCGGCCACCCCCGGCGCGGCGATCCCGCCGCGGCCGCCGGGGCACCGGCCACACCGCGATCAGGCCGCCGAGGGCGGCGATGATGCCGCCCAGCCACAGCCAGGTCACCAGCGGCGACACCTCGATCAAAAACTGCGTCGGCCACGGGTGGCTCACCCAGCGACTGGTGAGCTCGGTGACGAGCCGATCCCGCAGCTGGTAGATGTCGTTCAGGTCCTGGGTCCGGACGCTGGCGGGCAGCTTGGCGATCGCTCGCAGCGCGTGATTGAACGTCGCGTCGCCGCGGTTGATGAGCGAGTTCAACGGGGTGGTGTCGGGCGAGACGACGGCCCAGATGTCCTTGGTGAGACCGGCGTCCAGGCCGACGCGACTCTCGACCGACGCCCCCTGGCTGGTGTCGAAGAAGCGGCCGATCGGCTCCGGCGACGTCGCCGACGGATAGATGCCCTCGATCGTGCGCAGCGTCGTCACGTAGCGACCGTTCTTCGTGACCCGGAGGATCGCGCCGAGGCCGAGGTTCTGTGAGGAGGCCGTCGCGAACGGCCGCACGTAGCGGAACACGTAGCCGTCGGAGCGGACGCTCTGCCCGGGAGCCAGCAGCGCCTTGCGCTGATGCTGAAACGAGGTGGAGGCGGCGATGCCGACGAGCGCGATCGCGACCCCGAAGTGGACGATGTATCCCCCGTAGCGGCGACGGTTGCGCCGCACGAGCCCGACGAGCGCGACCGGTGGGGCCTCGTCGTTCATCTTGCGGCGGGCCCGCACGCCACGGACGAACTCCTGACCGACCGTCGCCACCGAGAACGCCGCGGCGCAGAAGATCCCCAGCGGCGCCCAGTGCGCGGAGACTCCCGGCACGAGCAGGAGCACGACGAGCGTGAGCAGGCCGACGGCGACCGGGAAGGCGAAGCTGTGGCGGAGCTTGGCGGTGCTCATCCGCCGCCACGGGATGATCGGCCCGATCCCGGCGAGGGCGACGATCGCGATCGCCAGCGGGTCGACGAACGGCAGGAACGCCGCCTGGCCGACGTTGATCTCGTTGCCGGTGAGCGCCTGGGAGATGAGCGGGAAGAACGTCACCCAGAAGATCACGAGCGTGAGGGCGACGAGCACCATGTTCTGGGCGACGAACACCGCCTCGCGGGAGAAGATCGAGTCGATCGTCGCCGACGAGCGCAGGCTCTCCCGTCGCCACAGCACCAGGCCGAAGGAGCCGATCGCCATCACCCCGATGATCGCCACGAATGCGATGTCGAGGGTCGGATCGGGCACGAAGGCGTGGATCGAGGACAGGACCCCCGAGCGCACCAGGAAGTCGCCGACCATCGCCATCAGGCCGGCGAGCAGCACGAGCGAGACGTTCCACGCCTTCAGCAGCCCGCGCTTCTCCTGGATCATGATCGAGTGGATGTAGGCGGTGGCCACCAGCCACGGCATCAGCGCCGCGTTCTCGACCGGATCCCAGCCCCAGAAGCCGCCCCAGCCCAGCTCGGTGTAGGACCAGCGGGCCCCGAGCAGGATCCCGAGCCCCAGAAACAGCCAGGCGCCGAGCGCGAAGCGCCGCGTGACCGCGATCCACTCGCTGTTGAGCCGTCCGGAGACGAGCGCCCCGATCGCGAAGCAGAATGGGATCAGCATCAGCGTGTAGCCCGAGTAGAGCACCGGCGGGTGGATCATCATCGTCGTGTGACGCAGCAGCGGATCCAGGCCCGCGCCCTGGGTGGGCGCCGGCGAGGTGGTCTGAAACGGATTGGCGAAGAACGTGTTGAGCGCGAGGAAGAAGCCGACGAGCACGAACAGCGCCGCCTGCGCCCACGGGACGATCTCCCGGACCTTGCGCCGGGTGACGATCAGCGCGAGGCTCGACCACACCGAGAACAGCGTCACCCAGAGCAGCAGCGAGCCCTGCTGGGTGGCCCAGATCGCGGCCACGCGGTAGAAGAACGGGGTCGTCGTCGACGAGCCCTCGGCGACGATGTTGTAGGAGAAGTCCGAGCGGATGAACGCGGCGTCGACGATCACGAACGCGACGATCGAGACGATCGCCAGCGAGTACATCGCCCGGCGACCCGAGTGCACCCACGCCTCGTCGCGGCGACGCCCGCCGTACACCGAGGCGGCGAAGCCGTACGCGGTGCACGCGCACGCCAAGAACATGAGAACACGTCCGACGGAGGCCATCTCGCTAGTGATCCACTGCTAGTAGGAGCCCGCGACGGCCTTGTACTTGGACGGGCACTTCGTCGTCAGCGAGTTGGCCTCCCCGACATACGTCGAGGTCGCCGAGCTGCCCTCCTTGACGTCGAGGAGCACCGCCCGCCCGGCGGCGAACGGGTCCGGCACGATCCCGGTGTAGCGCACCGGGACCGACACGTGGAGCTTGGGGTCGCGGATGCGGAACGTCACCGAGTTCTCGCCGCGCCGGACCGAGCCGTCGAGCACCGTGCCGGCGAGGATGTACGTCGCCCCGGGCTTGGCCTTGGCCATCAGCTGCGACGCCGTCACCTCGTCGCGTCCGGCCGAGAAGCTCGTGTACACGAGGGCGACCGCGAGCAGTACCGCGGCGGAGAGGGCGACCGTCAGGCGGATCGCGCGCTTGCGACTGGGGTCCATACGAGAAGACATTGTCGCACGCGCACCCGCCGACCTGCCCCACTCGGCGGTTCCGGGGATGACCGCCCGCGTGTTAGGACTCTGTGAATCGAAGGGAGATCGGGCCTCAGGAGCGAAACCACGTGCCGATGACGCGGTTGATGATGATGAGCGTGATCGCGCGACCGACATCCAGCACCCGCCGACGGCTGCGCCGGGATCGCCCGACGGCTCCCGGGCCGGGCCTCGGCGTCGGACCCGAGCTGCGGGTCAGCGATCGGCGCGGCGCCGACCGTCCCCAGGACGAGGCCACCTATCGCTGCGGCTGCGGCTACGTGTTCACCGCCGCGGTGAGCACGTCGGTCGGCTGCCCGTACTGCGGCGACGCTCAGGCCTGGTAGCGCCCCCACCGCGTCACGCGGCGAGGTCGGCGGTCGCGATCACGCGTTCGGGCGTGACGCGCACGAGCAGCTCGCCGGGAACCCCGTTGCGCTCCCCGAACTCCTGAGCGCGATCGGCGCCCATGTAGCGACTGCCGATCAGGGTCGCGAAACGCCGCACCTCGTCGAGCGCTTCGCTCAGCTGCGCCCGTCCGCGGATGTGGACGAAGCCGAACGGTGGCGTCTCATCCTCGACGAGCAGGCTCACCCGGGGGTCTCGGGCGAGGTTGCGGCCCTTGACCGAATCGGTGCCGGTGTTGAAGACGATGTCCTCGCCGTCGAGCACGAACCACACCGGCATCACGTGCGGAGATCCGTCGGCCATCGTGGTCGCGAGCTTGACCGTCCGGGTCCCCGCCGTGAGGAACGCGTGGCGCTCGTCGGATGTCATCTGGTGGGCCATCGGTGAAACCTACCCGGGACCCGCCCGCGCTACCAGCCGAGCGTGCCGGGCGCGCCCTTGAACGGCCCGACGAGGTCGGCGGTGATCCAGCCGCCGTAGAAGTCGCCCTCCTGCGCGTGGACCTGCTCATCGCCCAGCCACGCCGCGTCGACGCGGCCGGGATAGAAGGCGACGTGGTCGCGCAGCGCTTCGTACCCCGGGGTCGGTTCCGGGTAGGTCCAGCCGACCGCGGCGACACGGCGCTCCCCGGCGACGGCATCGAGATAGCTCGCCGCTCCCTTGTACTCACACCATGTGCCACGACCCGCGCTCGGTGTGAGCAGCGTCATGTCGATGTCCTGGGGCGGGATGTAGATCGTCGGCGGGTGGCTGGTCTCGAGCACCCGCAGCGCCTGCTCGGAGTCGGCGAGCATGTGCCCGGCGAACTGCAGGCGGACCCGCCGCGGGGAGGCCTGCACCGCCGGCGGTCGTGGATAGTCCCAGACCCGTTCGCTCATCCCCGTCACGATATCCGGGCTTCCCGATCCGCCGGCCCGGTCCCCTCAAGCCCGCGGGCCTGCAGATCCCCGGCTGACAAAACCCCTGCTCGCAGACCCCTGCTAGCCTCACCACCGTGGCCGAACCTCGGCCGCGAGGCCGCTTGGTTTGAGTCCCGCTCCTGATGAGCGGTTCGGGTCAGCCGTCGCCTCCCGAACCACTCGTAGCACCGCTGAAGGTTGCTGCGCCAAGGAGTTGATGTTGTATGCAGTCCTTTGCCGATCTCGGCGTATCCGACGCTGTCGTGAACGCCCTCGCCGAACAGGGCAAGACCGAGCCCTTCGCCGTCCAGAGCCTCGCCATCGGCGATGTGCTCGCCGGCCGTGACGTGCTCGTGCGCTCGCCCACCGGGTCGGGCAAGACGCTCGCCTTCGGGATTCCGCTCGTCGACCGCATCGCGGCCGAGGCGCGTCGTCCGGCGGCGCTCGTGCTCGCTCCCACCCGTGAGCTCGCCAACCAGATCACCGACGACCTGCGCGGCATCGCCCACGCCCGTGCGCTGCGCGTCACCGCCGTCTACGGCGGCGTCGGCCTCACCGCGCAGGCCAAGAACGCGGCCCGTTCCCACATCCTGGTGGCCACACCCGGCCGCCTGGAGGATCTCCTGGCCCGCGGTGCGTTCACCCTGGACGCGATCCAGGTGCTCATCCTCGACGAGGCCGACCGGATGCTCGACATGGGCTTCAAGCCCGCCGTCGACCGCGTCGTCCGCGCCTGCCCGCCCAATCGCCAGACGCTGTTCTTCTCGGCGACGCTGGACGGCGAGGCCGGTCGCGTGGCCCGCAGCTACACGACCGACGCCGCGCAGCACGAGCACGGGCCGACCGCCCGCCGCGCCGCCGAGGCCGTCGAGCACCGCTTCCACGCGCTCGGGGGCACCGACCGGCTCGACGTGCTCGTCGAGCAGCTCGCCACCGAACGCGATCTCGCGCTCGTGTTCGTCCGCACCAAGCACGGCGCCGACCGCCTGGTCAAGCGTCTGAGCCGCGAGGGGATCGCCTCGGTCGCCATGCACGGCAACAAGTCCCAGCGCCAGCGCGAGGTCGCGCTGCAGCGCTTTGAGCGCGGTGACGTCGACATCCTCGTCGCCACCGACGTCGCCGCCCGCGGCATCGACGTCGACGGCATCTCGCACGTGATCAACTTCGACGCCCCGGAGGATCACGAGACCTATGTCCACCGGGTCGGCCGGACCGGCCGGGCCGGTCGTCTCGGCATCGCGGTGACGCTCGTCGGTGAGGATCAGCGCGGCGACGTCGCCTCGCTCGCCAACAAGCTCGGTCTCGAGCACGGTCTCGGCCACGGCCACGCCAACGGCGGTGCGCCGTCGCGGCGCGCTCGCACTTCGCGTCCGGCGGGTTCCGGCGCTAGTGATTCCCGCCGTCGCCGTCCGGGCGCGGGTTCGGGCCGCGGTCGCCGCCCGTCATCTCCGGCAGCCTGATCCCTGACGGGCAGCACCTCGAGCTCGACCGCCCGCATCGTGTCCGGCGCTGCCCCCGCGGGGTCGGCGCCGGTGCCCGGGTTGCGCGCGTAGCGTGGGTGGGCACCGGAGGAGATCTGCAGGCGGACGCGGTGCCCGGCGGCGAAGCGGTGCCCGAGCGGCCACAGCTCGAAGCTGACGCGGAAGCTGCCGTCGGCCTCGGCGGTGTCGCGGTCGGCGTGCACGGAGGCCAGCGCGTCGCAGACGTTGCGTGAGACCCCCGCCGCGTCGACTTCGCAGACGCGGGCGAAGATGTCGAAGTAGGGGACCGATCCCCGCGCCCAGACCTCGACCGACGGGCGGCCGATCGACTCCAGCGCCTCGGAGAGCGGCTCGGTGGTGAACGTGAGCACGTCATCCCGGGCCTCCAGCGGGCCGTTGTCGACGACCGGCGTGCGGGACATGAGCACCGGTCCCCCGTAGGCCGGCGTCGGATCGGCGGGGTCATAGCGATAGCGCTCGACCCCCACCCCACCGGCCTCGCCGTCACCGTCCGCGGCGGGCGCGGACTCCGTCAACCGGCCGCCTGCGCCCAGATACCAGCTCCGTTCACCGGCCCCGGGCGGTGGCCAGGCCGCGAACTGCCGCCATCCCCCACCCTGTCCGGTGACGCGCACGCGCACCGGCTCAGAGCCCGCCTCCGTCGCCAGCAGGCGTTCGTCGCCGAGCAGATGGGCGCGCAGGAACGCGATCGCGTCGCGGTGACCGGCCGCCATCAGCTCCGGCGAGGTGTGCGTCCAGGGCCCCATGAGCAGACGCGGATGGCGACCGGCCGCCTGCAGCGCGCACACGTCGTCGAGCATCCACGGGGCGAGGATGTCGTACCAGCCCCCGACGAACGACACCGGTGCGCTCACCGAAGAGACGCTCGTCGAGAAGTCGCGCTTGGCCCAGTAGGCGCCGTCGCGTCCCGGCTGCTCGAAGCCGGCCCGCAGCCACGCGACCGGCGCCCCCGTCGCGTACTCGTCGAGGCCGACCAGTGGGTGCTCACCCATCAGCTCGTGCAGCCCCCGCAGCGCCCGGTTGATCGCCAGCGGTCCCAGCCGGCGCTCCTGCATGGCGATGATCACCAGCCACGACGCGACCGTCTCCAGCGACACCGAGCCGCCGGCATAGGTCTGCCCGTGAAACTGCGAGGCGCTCACCTGGATCGACATCGCGGCCAGCTCATCGCCGGCGTCGGCGGCCAGCGCCCACTGCACGAGCCCCAGATAGCTGGGGCCGAACGTCGCCACCCGCCCGCGATGCCACGGCTGGGCGCGCAGCCAGCGCAGCGTCGCCGCCCCATCGGCGCGCTCGTCGAACGGCGTGAACTCGCCCTCGGAGCCGAACGTCCCGCGGACGCTCTGCACGACGACCTGAAAGCCGCGCTCGGCGAGCAGCCGTCCGAAGATCAGCCCGACGAACTGCCGGCGACCGTAGGGCGAGCGCACGAGCACCGTCGGCTGGGCCGCGGCCCCCCGATCGTCGGCCACCCAGCGATCGGCGAGAAGCGTCGCCCCGTCGTCCATCACCACCGGCAGGTCACGGTCGTGGCGCAGCGCGGTCGTCTGGGGCGCGATCAGCCGCATGCGGCGGGCGAGGATCTCACTGAGTGCGGTCATCGGCTGAGATCGATCTGCCGGAGTGCGGTCATGCGCGGAGATCCTAGGTGGCGCGCGTCTTGCATAATGCGCTGATGGTGAAGGAGGCGACGCTCGCTGCGCGGGCCCAGGGGCTCGCGCCGCAGGGCGAGGGCTGGTTCGTGCTCAACGCCCGGGACGCGGCGTGGGAGACCGGCGAGTTCGGCGCCTACACCCGCTTTGAGGGTGACGCGCGCTTTGCGAAGGTGGGGCTCAACATCGGCGTCCTCACCCCCGGCCAGGCCTCCTGCTACTACCACGCCGAGGACGAGCAGGAGGACTTCCTGGTGCTCGCCGGCGAGTGCCTGCTCATCATCGAGGGCGAGGAGCGAGCCCTGCGTCAGTGGGACTTCGTGCACTGTCCGGCGTGGACCGAGCACGTGTTCGTCGGCGCCGGGGACGGCCCGTGCGCGATCCTCGCGGTCGGCACCCGCAACGGTGGCGACGTCGTCTACCCGGCCAGCGATGTCGCCCGCCGCCACCACGCCGGGGTCACGCAGGAGACCCGCAGTCCCGATGAGGCCTATGCGGGGGTCGCCCCCGACGTGCCGACGGCCTGTGCCCCGGACTGGCTGCCCGGGCCCTGACCCGCCACCCGAGCCAATGACGCGCCGGATCAGTCGTCGTCGGCCTGCAGGCGCCAGCCGACGTCACCGGGCAGCGTGAGCGCCTCGTCGGGACCCCAGGAGCCCTTCGGGTAGGACCGGGGCGACGGCGGATCGTCGAGGACCGGCTGGACGACCTCCCACAGTCGCTCGATCTGCTCTGAGCGGGTGAACAGGAGCCGCTCCTTGAGCATCACGTCGAGCAGCAGCCGCTCGTAGGCCTCCAGACCGTCGGCCCCGTCGAACGCCTTGTCGACGTCGAGCACGAACGCCGCGTTACCGAGCGCGAGCGTCGGACCGGGGATCTTGGCCTGGACCTCGATACGCACCGTCGGGTCGTCGGAGAGCTCGAACACGAGCTCGGAGGGCCGGCCGCCGTCGGCTTCCTCGTGGGGGAAGATCCGCAGCGGCGCCTCGGTGAAGCCGATCGTCACCGTGCGCCGGCCCTGCGCCATCGCCTTGCCGGTGCGCAGATAGAACGGCACGCCACTCCAGCGCCAGGTGTCGACCCGGACCTCGAGCGCCGCGAACGTCTCCATCTCGGAGTCGTCGGCGACGCCGTCCTCGTCGCGGTAGCCGTCGTACTGGCCGAACACGACGTGGTCGCGGTCCAGCGGGCGGATCGCCTCGAAGACCTTCGTGCGCTCGGTGTGCAGCGAGTCGGCGTCGATCCGCGACGGTGGCTCGAGCGCCACGATCCCCAGGATCTGCATGAGGTGGGTGACGATCATGTCGCGAAACGCGCCGGTCTCCTCATAGAAGCTCGCGCGACCCTGGATGTCGAGTTTCTCGGGCACGTCGATCTGGACGTAGGCGACGTGGTCGCGGTTCCACACGGGCTCGAGGATGCCGTTGGCAAAGCGCAGCGCGAGGATGTTCTGCGCGGCCTCCTTGCCCAGGAAGTGATCGATGCGGTAGATCGACTCCTCTCCGAGCACCTCGTGCAGGGCGCTGTTCAGGTCCCGGGCGGACTGCACGTCGTGGCCGAACGGCTTCTCGACGACGAGTGACGCCCGGTCGGCGAGGCCGTTGGCGCCGAGCATCTGGACCATCGACTGCATCGC
This sequence comes from uncultured Solirubrobacteraceae bacterium, assembly GCA_964657875.1. Classification (GTDB taxonomy): domain Bacteria; phylum Actinomycetota; class Thermoleophilia; order Solirubrobacterales; family Solirubrobacteraceae; genus Palsa-465. The sequence continues at coordinate 3,115 of CAZZWJ010000018.1, read as the reverse complement.
CCCGGGCGGCACCGACAGGTAGATCAGCCGGTCGCCGTCGGCGCCGATCTCCTGCTCGGCGGCCGTGACCGCCTCGGCGAGATCGCTGCCGTCATCGGCGTTGGAGACGACGAAGCTCAGCCGCTCGGCGAACTGCTTGAAGCTGTCGTCGTCGAGCTCCATGCGGCCGTGCTCGCCGAGCGCCTCGTGGACGAGCTCCCGGAACTCGTCGTCGCTGCCGGGCGAGTGGCGCCCGGAGCCGATGATCGCGAACTTGTCGGGCATCAGGCCGGCCTTGAACAGGTGGTAGAAGCCGGGGAAGAGCTTGCGTTTGGCGAGATCGCCGGTGGCTCCGAAGAGCACGAGGACGCGATCTGACGGACGGCGATCACGATCTGAGGAAGAGGACATGGCCCTCCCCTACCCGCGGTGGCCGTGACTCATGAGTGCCCGGCGATCGCATGGGGGACGTAGGGCTCCTCGAGCGTGCGCAGCTCGTCCTCGGTGAGCGTCAGTCCCACGGAGGCGACCGCGTCCTGCAGATGCCCGAGCTTCGTCGCGCCGACGATCGGGGCGGTCACGCCGGGACGCGCGAGCAGCCAGGCGAGGGCGACCTGGGCGGTCGACACGCCGCGGGACTCGGCGACCGCCTGCGCGCGCTCGACGATGTCGAAGTCCGCGTCGCCGTAGAGGTGGTCGCCGAAGGCGTCGGTCTGAGCGCGGGTCGTCGCCTTGCCCCCGCCGCGGGTGCGGTTTCCGGCGAGCATCCCCCGCGCGAGCGGGCTCCACGGGATCACGCCGACGCCCTGGTCGATGCACTGCGGGATCATCTCGCGCTCCTCCTCGCGGTAGATCAGGTTGTAGTGATCCTGCATCGAGATGAACGGCGTGGGGGCCGCCTGCTGGAGCTTGGCGAACTGCCAGGCGAACATCGAGCTTGCCCCGAGGTAACGCGCCTTGCCGGACTTGACCACGTCGTGCAGCGCCTCCATCGTCTCCTCGACGGGCGTGCGCGGATCGAAGCGGTGGATCTGGTAGAGGTCGACGTAGTCGTGGCCGAGTCGCTGCAGCGATGCGTCGATCGAGGCCATGATGTGCTTGCGCGACAGGCCGCCGCCGTTCTCCCCGGGCATCGTCCCCATGAACACCTTGGTCGCGAGCACGTACTCCTCGCGCATCGAGAAGAGCTCGGGCAGCAGCCGGCCGGTGACGATCTCACTCTCACCGCCGTTGTAGGTGTCGGCGGTGTCGAAGAACGTGATCCCGCTCTCGACGGCGGCGCGGATGATCGGCTCGGCGTCGGCCTGCTCGAGCGCCCACGGGCGGCTCTCGTGCGCGCCGTAGCTCATCATCCCCAGGCAGATGCGCGAGACGCGCAGCCCGGTATGTCCGAGGTTCACGTAATCCATCGCTTGAGCGCTCCTGACGTCGGGGGGTCGCTTTTTCACCCTAGCCGTCGGGCCCGGGTGCACTCCGGCCAGACCGTCAGCGAGCTTCAGTCCCGGTCGCCGAGCACCGGCGTGAGCACGTCGGCCCGGTGCGCATGGGTGAACGCCCGGCCGCCCGTCACCGGGGTGCCGAGCCGCGCGAAGGCGTCGTGCAGATCGCCGGCGCGGGCGCGCAGCAGCTCGGCGCGGCCGGCGTCGACGGCGTGCATGCGGTGGGCGAACGCGTCGGCGTCGCTGAGCACCGTCCGGGTCTCGTAGCGCTCGCTGCGGGTGCGGGAGAGCCGCTGATCCCCACAGGCCGCAAGCGCCGCCTGCGCGGCCGCCCGGGTCTCGGCCTCGATCTCGATGATCGACTGCAGCTCATACCAGTCGCCCTCGGCCAGTGGCTCGACCACGTAGACGGCGCCCTCGGGCCGCAGCACCCGCCGGGCCTCGGAGAGCGCCGCACCCATCGCCGCGATCGGGACGTGGTGCAGTGAGCGCATGAACACGACGAGGTCCTGGGAGCTGTCGGGCAGCGGCAGCGCCTCCGCGCGCCCCACGACGTAATCGACGCCCTGCACCGGGGCCTCGGCGACGGCGGCGCGAGCCGCACTGAGCTGCGCGTCGGAGATCTCCACGCCGATCACCTGGGCGCCCTCCGTCGACAGGCCGCGGGCGAGTGCTCCCCCACCACAGCCGACATCGACGACATCCCGGCCCGGCACCGCGACCAGACGCGTGAGCATGGCGAGGTCGGTGGTGGCGGTGGTCGCGGCCATGGCGAGACTGTAGGCATGCCGATCACCCACGAGCTCGGGTTCACCGCGCCGCTGCACGCCGGCGCGCTGCTGGATCACTTCGCCGCCCGGGCGGTGACGGGGATCGAACGGGTCGAAGGCGACATCTACACGCGCAGCGTCGCGCTCCCCGGCGGCCCGGGAGTCATCGCCCTGCGGATCGGCGGCGACCGCGTCGTCGCCGAGCTGTCGCTGCTCGACGGCCGTGACGAGGCGGCGGCGATCGCCGTCTGCCGAACGCTGCTGGACCTCGACTGCGACCCGGCGTCGGTCCACGCCGCGCTCGCCGACGACTTGCTGCTCGGTCCCGCGGTGCGTGCCGCGCCCGGCCGTCGGGTCCCGGGCGCCGCCGATGGCGCCGAGCTCGCGGTCCGGGCGGTGCTCGGGCAGCAGATCTCGGTCGCGGGCGCCGCCACCGCGGCCGGGCGGCTGGTCGCCGACCACGGGTCGCAGTTGCCGACCGCGCTGATCGCCACGCCGGGATCGCGATTGCGGTCGGGCTCAGTGACGCGGCTGTTTCCCTCGGCGGCGGTGCTCGCGGCCCTCGACCCGACCACCCTTCCCATGCCCCGTGCCCGAGGTCGCTGCCTGGTCTCACTCGCGGCGGCGCTCGCCCGCGGCGCGCTGCAAGTCACGCGGGACGCTGACCCCGCACGGACCCGGAGCGCGCTGCTCGCCCTCCCCGGCATCGGCCCCTGGACCGCCGACTACGTGGCGATGCGGGCGCTCGGGGACCCCGACGTCTTCCTCCCCACCGACCTCGGGGTCCGCCGGGCTCTGCAGCGCGCGGGCCTGCCCGGCGATCCGCGATCCGCGGCCGTCCTCGCCCAGCGCTGGCGTCCCTACCGCTCCTACGCGCTGGCCTACCTGTGGACGCGATGAGGCCGGGCGGGGCCCCGCCCGCAACGG
>CAZZWJ010000017.1:0-18640 GCA_964657875.1 uncultured Solirubrobacteraceae bacterium | reverse complement strand
CGCAGCTGGGCGCCGCGGTCGATGTGGGTGAAGACCGAGGATGCGAGCACGATGTCGAATGAATCCGCGTCATACGGGAGGGGCGGATCCGGGTCGCAGACCGCGAACGTGCCCGGAAGGTTCTCCGCGGACCAGGCGATCGCATCACGATCGATGTCGCAGCCGGCAAGGGAGTCGGGGGACGGTGGACTCAGGTATCGCGCGACCCGCCCGCAGCCGCACCCCCAGTCGAGAATCCGTGGGTCCGGCGCCGAATGGTGTGCGGCCATCACATCGCGGAAGTCAGTCGCGGCCTTCTGGCCCGATAGTCGAAACGCGACTCCGTTCACGTGGGAGACCCGTTCGGTCAGTTCGTCGGGTGGCAGTGGCGCTCGATCGACATCGGACATCCACAGCTCGTGGGCGTACCGGGCCCGCGGCGCGCCCGCCCGCCGGCAGACGAGCTCCAGGCGCCCGCGCTCGGCGCCGGTCGGCAGATCAAGGAGAAAGCCCGCGTCGGCGACATCCCGAAGCCAATAGATGTCGTTGGCGAGATCCCCGCGCGCCATCGGAGACGCGCTCCCGAACGGCACCCCGTTCCAGCTGGCGTCCAGGCGGTCGTAGGGGCCGGCCGAAGGGTGCAACAACCACCCGTGTAGCTGCACCCCACCGCCGACGCGCTCCGATATCCCGTCGATCCAACCAGCCGGAAGTTCACGACGCCGCTTGCTCATCATCTCGCTCGTCAGGGCTCGGTGTGGACGACGACGTCGGCGATCGACGGGATCTCATGCCGAAGGGTCTCCTCCAGCTCGCTGGCGAGTCGGTGAGCTTGGGTGAGCGAGGCGGTTGCGCCGACACAGACCGTGATGAAGAGCACGTCGCCGTCGTCGGTCGGCAGCAGGCGAAGGTCACGGGCGGGCGTCTGCGTGTACCGCTCGACGACGGCTTTGATCCTCCGCAGGGCGTCCGGATCGTTTCCGGCTGTGGGATCGGCGGCGATCGGGTGTTCGAGGGGCTCGAGATGGGTGCGAACGTCGCTCACCGCGGGCAGAGCTCCGATCGCTGCCTCGACGCGTTCGGCGACTTCGTGGGCGGCGGTCAGGGAGCTGTGGGCGGGCAGTTTGAGGTGCAGGGACACGCTGTGTTGATCGCCGTGATCGAAGATCGTGATGTCGTGGGCCTCACTGACGGATGGTTCGCTGAGGGCCACCGCGAGAACCCGGTCGCGGAGAGCCAGGCCGCGGCGGCGCGGCTCGACGTGGACGACGACGTCGCTGTTGGGGAGCACCTGCTCGATGGCGTCTTCGACGTGGTCGGCGGCCGCGTGGGCCTCGACGACCGCCTGACCTGGCGGAATCGCGACGACGACGTCGGCGAAGTAACGCCCACCGGACTCGCGCAGGCGCAGGCGGTCCAGTTCGATGTCGGGACTCAGCGAGGCGACCGCGTTCTGAGCGATCGCGTGCGCGTCGGCCGGGGCGGTGTCCATCAGGACCTGCGCGTTCTCGAAGATCAACCGGGCCGCCGCGGCGAAGATGAAGGCGGCGACGATCAGCGCCGAGATCGCATCCCCGTCACGAAAGCCGGCGCGGACGGTGATCAGGCCGACGAGTACCGCGATCGACCCGCCGACGTCGCCGGCGAAGTGAAACGAGTTGGAGCGCAGCGCGGCCGAGCCGTAGCGGCGGGAGCTGCGGCGCGCGATGAGCGCGCGGGCGACGTTGACCACGATCGCGAGACCGATGACGGCGAACACGTACCACTGGGCCGTCAGCGAGCTGCCGTGCCCGATCAGCCGCTGGACGGCTTCGATCACGACGAGGAATCCACCGCCGAGCAGGATCGACGCCTCGGCCAGCGCGGAGAGGTTCTCGGCGCGACGATGTCCGAAGGGGTGGGATTCGTCGGCCGGGCGGGCACCGACCCGGACGGCGAAGAACGTGACGACGGCGGCGACGACGTCCCCGGTGGATTCGATCCCGGTCGAGATCAGGCCCAGGCTGGAAGCGGCCAGGCCGACCCCGAGCATCAACACCATCAACGACGATGCGGTGATGATCGAGACCACGGTCGTGCGCCGCTGGCCCGCGGCGGCGGCTTCGTCGACGGCGTTGGCGGTCAGGACGGGAGCTTGCGCCATCGCGACAGGGTAGGCCCCCGCTCGATCCGACCGGCGACGAGGTCGCTCGCCACGCCGATGTGGTCGCCCTCCGCGGACCACGTTCGTGCCCGATCAGAGGCCCCGGTGACACACTCGACGACCGATGACCGAATCCCAGCACGCGAGGATCACCGCCGACCTCCGTGATCGGATCCGCTCGGGAAGGCTGGCACGGGGGACGGCGGTCGCCTCCGAGGCGGAGCTGGCGGCCGAGTTCGGAGTCAGTCGGGGAACCGTCCGTCAGGCGCTCGCGGCGCTGCGGGCCGAGGGCCTGATCTCCGGTGGCCGCGGGCGCCGGTCGATCGTGGCGAGGCCCGTGCTGTCGCAGAGCTTTGACCAGATCGTCTCGTTCTCGGCCTGGGCTCGACGCGCCGGACGCGCCCCGGGCGCGCGAACGCTCGAGCTCGCGCGTCGTCCCTGCCCCGACGCGATCGCCGACGCGCTCGGCATCGCGGCCGGCGCCCCGGTGTTTCAGTACAAACGCCTGCGGCTACTCGACGGCGAACCCGCGATGGTCGAGCTCTCGACGTTCATCGAGCCGGTCGGACGGCTGCTGCTCGACTTCGATCTGGACGCCGAGTCGGTGTACGAGCAGCTCGGCGAGCGCGGGGTCGCCCTGGCGGAGGCCGATCAGGAGATCTCCGCCGTCGGCGCCGGCCCCGAGATGGCCGAACTGCTGGCCGTGCCCCGCCGCGCGCCGCTTCTGCAGGTCCGCCGACGTGTTTTCGACGCAGACGGGACACCGCTTGAGCTCTCCCGGGACAGCTACCGCGGGGACGTCTTCAACGTCACCGTGCACAACCGCATCGCGCTGCCCCGGGCGGCCGTCTCACTGGCCGTCGCCGAGCAGCCCGTCGAGCACGGACGGGGCGTAGCCGAGTGACAGCGTCATGCCGATCCCGGCCACGTTCTCGACCACGCGCACCCCGGACATCGGAGCGCTGACGTGAAACGGCTCGTCATCCCGGACCTCAGCCGCCGGGCGTCGGGTGGAGTAGAAGCCCAGCCAGCGCTCGCACACCGCGAGCCGCTCGACACCGAGCAGTCGGCCGGCCTCGGCCAGCAGCAGCTCATCGATGCGCGCATCGGCGAACGGGTCCAGCGTGTCGCCGTAGGCATGGCTATCGCCGATGATCAGATCGCCGTCGGGCAGCTGGGTCACGAGCAGATGGATGCCCGCCTCCAGCAGCTCGGGCCGCTCGCGCTCCAGGCGGGCGCGCAACGCGACCGCCGGCGCCTGCCGGGCGAAGGCCGGGTAGCGGATCAGGCTCAGCCCCGTCGCGAGCGCCGGCCCGTAGCGGCGGGCGGCCGGAGCCGCGGCCCGCAGCATCTGCAGGCGACAACGAGTCAGCTCCTCGAGTCCCGGGAGCAGGTCGGGCGCGAGGTCGGCGTGGTCGGGTCCCGGACAGACGACGATCGCCGGGGCCCGCACGATCAGCCCCCCGACCGGGCCGGCGTGCACGACCCCGGGCTCGACCGCGTGCACCCGGCGGCCCCAGAGGACGGTCGCGCCCCGGTCTGCCTCCAGCAGCGCGGCGAGTCTGGCGACGGCCACGCGGGGGTTGACCCTCAGGTCCAGCCGGGAGTGCAGCGCCCCGACGATCTCCCCGCCGGGCAGCGGCACCAGATTCAGCGCCTCATCGGTGGTGAGCATCCTCGACTCACGGGCCGCGTTCACGGTGGCCGTCTCGAGCACCGCGAGCTCGTCCGGCGCCCGCGCCAGCAGCAGCGTCCCCTGCTCGACGAGCGGGAGGTCGGCCACGGCGGCGAGCTCCAGCCAGCGCCGGCGGGATCTGAGCGCCAGGTCGAACACCGCTCCGTCGGGCTGGGAGCCGACGAAGAGATGCCCGAAGTTGCGGACACTCGCGCCGACGGCACAGTGGTCGCGCTCGAGCACCACGACGCTCAGCCCGCGCCCGCGAGCCTCCAGGGCATGGGCCAGTCCGACCATCCCGGCGCCGACGACACAGACGTCCGCGTGCAGTTCTCCGGTGGTGGCGCCCATGGTGTTCATACAAGTTTAGACACAGCGCTTCGCGCCAGCGCCTGGTTGTCACCTGATCACAGCCGGGTCACGACTCGGTAACGAAATCGTGCCCGAGCCACTTGTATAGTCAACTTTGTGAGCTCGAGTCCCATCACGCCGACCTTCACCGTCAACGGCCGCGTCTACGCGGTTCCTCGTCGCCCGGTCCTGGCGATCTGTGCCGACGGCTGGGATCCCGCCTACGTCGATGACGCGCTCGCCCGCCGACTGATGCCGCGGCTGGCCGGCGCGCTGGCCGACGGCGGCACCTACGCCCTCGGCCGCGCTCAGGTTCCGACCTTCACCAATCCCAACAACGTCGCGATCGTCACGGGAGCGAGCGCCGCGGTCAACGGGATCGCCGGCAACCACTACCGGGCCGCGGACGGGACCGAGGTTCAGGTGACCGATCCGAGCTTCCTGCAGGCGCAGACGATCCACGCCGGTGCCCTGGCGGCCGGGGTCGGCGTCCTCTGCGTCACCGCCAAGGACAAGCTGCGCCGACTGCTGGCGACCGGCGGCGTTCCGGCCTTCAGCGCCGAGAAGGCCCATGAGCAGCAGCTGCCCGACGGCACGCCGGTGCTGGACGGCGCCGGCCTGGGGCCCAACCCGGACATCTATGACTGGCGGCTGTCGCCGTACACGATCGACCTGGCGGTCCGGTTGGCCGCGCGCTTGCGTGCCACGCTCGTGTACGCGTCGCTGACGGACTTCGTCCAGCACGCAAGCGCTCCGGGCGAACCCCTGGCCGACGACTTCTACGCCCGCGTCGATGTCGCGATCGGCGAGGCGCTGGATGCCGGCTTCATCGTCGGGCTCGCCGCCGACCACGGCATGAACCCGAAGTCCAACCCCGATGGCACTCCGAAGGTGTTGTTCCTCGATGACGTGCTCGCCGCGGCGCAGATCGCGTCCGCTCACACCCTGTGCCCGATCACCGATCCCTACGTCGCCCACCACGCGGCGCTGGGCTCCCTCGCCTGGGTCCACCTCGACGATCTCGGCGAGCTCGACGCCGCCCGGGCCGCGCTCGCCGGCCTCCCGGGTGTCGAGGCGGTGCTCGATCGTCATGCCGCGGCCGACGCCTTCGATCTGCCCGCGGAACGGATCGGCGATCTGATCGTGCTCGCCGACCGCCGCACCGTCCTCGGCAAGTCGGCCGCCGCCCACGACCTCACCCAGCTGCACGGGACGTTGCGCTCCCACGGCGGCCTGCACGAGCGGCGGGTTCCGATCATCATCAGCCACCGGCTGCGCCCCGGGGCGCTCGAGGGACGTGACCTGCGCAATCGCGACCTGCACGACCTGCTGCTCAACGAGATCGCCGACTGACGGCCCAGATCGATGACGGGACCCGCGACCCTTCCGGTTCACAACCCCTACACCGGCGATCTCGTCGGCGAGGCGCCGCTGGCGTCTTGTGATCAGCTGCGCGGGCGCCTGGACGCCGGAGCGGCGTATGAGAACCGGCTCTCGCGCTATGAGCGCTCGGAGATCCTGTTCGCGGTGGCCGAGCAGATCCGCGCCCGGCGGGAGGAGCTCGCCCACCTGATCACGGCGGAGTCCGGGCTGTGCCTCGCCGACAGCCGGCATGAGACCGGCCGCTCGGTCGACGTGTTCCGGCTGGCCGCGATGGAGGCGTTGCGCGATGAGGGTGAGACCTTCTCCGGCGACATATCGCCCCACGGCCGCAACCGCCGGGCCCATACGATGCGCGTGCCCGTGCGGCTCATCGGCGCGATCACGCCGTTCAACCATCCGCTCAACCAGGTGGCCCACAAGCTCGCCCCGGCGATCGCGGCCGGTGCGCCGATCGTGCTCAAGCCGTCGGAGAAGACGCCGCTCACCGCGATCGCCCTCGGCGAGATCATCACCGCGGCGGGCCTCCCGTCGCCGGCGTGCCAGGTGGTCGCCGGCGATCCCGCCCGCGTCCTGGACGAGTTCCTCGCCCACGCGGCGGTCGAGCTGATCTCCTTCACCGGCGGTGTCGGGGTCGGCAAGCTGATCGCCTCTCGCCTCGGCTACCGCCGGGCGGTGCTGGAGCTCGGCGGCAACGACCCGCTGATCGTGCTCGAGGATGCGGATCTCGACGAGGCGGCCCGCCTCGCGGTCTCCGGAGCGTTTCAGAACTCCGGCCAGCGCTGCACCGCGGTCAAGCGCATCATCGTGGTGGAGTCCGTCGCCGACGAGCTGAGCGACCGCGTGAGCGCGGGGGCGGCCGCGATCCGCGTCGGGGACCCCACCGACCCCGCCACCGGCATCGGCACGGTGATCGACGAGCGCGCGGCGATCGAGATCGAGGGACGGGTGTCCGAGGCGCTCGCCGACGGCGCGCAGCTGCGCTTCGGCGGCGATCGTCATGGCGCGCAGGTGACGCCGACCGTGCTCGACCACGTGCCCGCCGACACCCGGTTGGTGGCGACCGAGACGTTCGGACCGGTCGCACCGATCATCCGGGTCCCCGATCTCGAGGCGGCGATCACGGTGGCCAACTCGACCCCCTACGCGCTCTCCAGCGGGGTGGTCAGCTTTGACTGGCGCTCGATCCAGCGCTGCATCCGCGAGCTGCGCGCGGGGACCGTCAACGTGCGTGAGGTGCCCGGCTGGCGGACCGAGCTGACGCCGTTCGGCGGGGTCGGCGACAGCGGCCTCGGCGTCAAGGAGGGTGTGCGCGAGGCGATCCGGGCGATGACCTCCACCAAGCTCTACACGCTGCCCTGGGAGTGACCGGATGACCGCCGAGACGATCCTCGAGGAGACCCTGGCCGCCTGTGAGTCGATGGCCGGCCTCCCCTACGACGGTGAGCCGGTCGATCAGCTCCAACACGCGCTGCAGGCCGCGGCGCTCGCGGCCGCCTCGGCGGCCCCGGAGCCGGAGTTCGTCGTCGCCTGCCTGCTGCACGACATCGCCCGTGCCCCGGCCGTCGCGGGATTGCCCTACGACGCCGCCGACGAGCACCACGGCGAGGCGGGCTCCCGCTGGCTGACCCCACGCTACGGAGCCCGCGTCGCCCGGCTGGCCGAGCAGCACGTCGCCGCCAAGCGGTACCTGGTGGCGACCGACGCCGCATACCTCGACGCGCTCAGCCCCGTCTCGCGTCAGACGCTGGTCGCCCAGGGCGGTGCGATGTCCCCGGCCGAAGTCACCGCCTTTGCGTCGGCGCCCGACCATCGACTCGCCGTGGCCCTGCGGCGCTTCGACGACCAGGCGAAGGTGCCGGGCCTCAGCGTCCCGGGCCTGGACGCCTATCGCGAGACGCTCCTGGTCCTCGCGCGCCGGGCCGAAGACGCGTCCCGCGGGGCCTAGGCAACCGCCGGGACGCCCACCGGGTCTGAGACCGCGACCTGATCGCAGAGGATCTTCAGTCCCACCCGGGAGCCGACGTTCAGCCGGTCTGAGGTGCTCGAGGTCTCGACCACCACATCGCGGTCACCGTCGAGCGCGACCCGCAGCCGCAGCGCGGATCCGAGGAATGTCCGCTCGGTGATCTCCCCGGGGCCGGCGGAGTCGGGAATCGCCTCCAGCGACTCGGGGCGCAGCATCGCCTCCACCGCGCTCCCGGGCGCCGACACGCTGCCGTCGGCGGGTCGCGCGGTCACCCGCTGACCGAACAGCAGGACCTCCCCCCCGTCCCCGATCCGGCCCGACACGCGATTCATCGCACCGACGAACTCGGCGACGAAGGCGGTCGCGGGATTGCGGTAGACCTTCTCCGGGCTGTCGATCTGCTCGAGGCGCCCGGCCTTCATCACGCCGACCCGGTCGGCCATCGAAAGCGCCTCTGACTGGTCGTGGGTGACGAACACGGTGGTGATCCCGAGGCGCTGCTGGATACTGCGGATCTCGCCGCGCAGCTGGGTGCGCACGCGGGCGTCGAGCGCCGACAGCGGCTCATCGAGGAGCAGTACGGTCGGCTCGATCGCCAGCGCGCGGGCGATCGCCACGCGCTGCTGCTGGCCGCCGGAGAGCTCGAACGGAAAGCGCTCGCCGCGTCCCTCGAGGCCGACGAGCGCGAGCAGCTCCTCGGCCCGCTGGCTGCGGGCCGGCTTGGAGGCTCGGCGCATCTTCAGGCCGAAGGCGACGTTGTCGGCCACGTTCATGTTCGGAAACAGGCTGTATGACTGAAAGACCATGCCCATGTCGCGACGGTGGGCCGGGATCTTGGTGACGTCCCGGCCGCCGACGGTGATCGTCCCCGCGTCCGGCCGGTCAAAGCCGCCGAGCAGCCGCAGCGCGGTGGTCTTGCCACAGCCCGAGGGGCCGAGCAGCGCGACGAACTCGCCCGGCTTGATCTCCAGGTGAAGGCCCGCCAGCGCCGTGTTGTCACTGTAGTGACGCTCGACCCCGGAAAAGGTGACGCCGACGCCACGGGCGGCGGCCATTTGTTCAACGACACTCACTCAGGTGACTCCGGAGGTTCGTACCCCGCGCCTGCGCACGAGGAAGGTCAACAGGAAGAGCAGCAGGAAGGTGAAGACGAAGGCGATCAGCGTCATCGCCACCGAGACGCCGGGGGCGTTGTCCTGCTGGGTGAACTGGATCATCTCCACCGCGAAGGTGTTGGTCGGCAGGTTGAGTCCGTCGGCGAGCACGACCTCACCGAGACACAGGGCGATCGACAGAAACGCGCCGCCCAGCACCGCGGTCTGCACGTTGGGCAGGACGACCCGGAAGATCGTCGATGTCCATCCGGCACCCAGACTGCGCGACGCGTCCACGAGCGTATGCAGGTCGATCGCGCGCACGCCGGCGTCGATCGAGCGGTACATGAGCGGCAGGGTGAAGATGAGGTAGAAGGGCGCGAGCGCCGTGATGTCGTGGTTGAAGAGCAGGTTGACGATCCACAGCGGCGCGGTCTGCTGCATCTGCTGCAGACCCGCCAGCAGGGCGATCGGCGGCACCACGATCGGCAGGATCGTGATCAGCTCCACCAGGAACGTCAGCCTCGGCAGGCGCAGCCGGACGAGGATCACCGTCGGCAGCATCACCAGGACCGAGACGACCGCGACGGTTCCGGCGATCTCCAGCGACAGCAACGCCGACGCGCGCACCGCCGACGAGTCGAAGATCGCCTTGTAGTTACTGAGGTCGTACCTGCCGTTGGCGTCGATGAGGCTGAACTTGATGCTCGAGAGCAGCGGCACCAGGTAGACGGCGAGGATGACGACGATGATCACGACCCGCCACGCGGACGGACGCCGTCCGGCAAGCCGCGCGAACGGCCCGCGCGTGCGGGTCAGCTGACCGGTCGTCTCGGCGACCTGTCCCTCGATTCCGGAGACGGCGCTCATCGCATCCACTTCCCGGCGCGCCGCTGGGCGACCCAATAGAGCACCATCACGATCCCCACCACCGCGATCATCTCGGTCCCGAGCGCCTCGGCGAGGTTCGTCTGGGCGGCCAGCACGTTGTTGGACAGGGCCAGGTTGATCTTGGTGGGGACGATGTCGATCCCGCCGCCGTCCAGGGCCAGCGCGGTGGCGAAGGCCGAGAAGGAGCTGCCGAACAGCAGCAGCGTCGCCGCGACCACCGAGGGCGTGAGCACCGGCACGACCACGTGGCGGATGTAGGCCAGGCGGGTCGCCCCGAGGTTACGCGCCGCCTCCTCCCACTCGGGCCGCAGCCCCTCGAGCGCCGGCGTCACGAAGATCACCATCAGCGGGATCTGGAACATGAAGTAGACGAGCCCGACCCCGAGCAGCGAGGCCGTCGAGATCGTGCTCGGCAGAAACCAGCCGAAGATGTCCTTGAGGATGATCGTGAGGGCGCCCGAGGTGCCGTAGGCGGCGATCACGACGAAGGCGAGGGGCGCGCCGGAGAAGTACGCGAGCACCCCCGAGGCGCTGGAGGTGACGCGGCGCAACAGGCCGTTCGGATTCCCGGCGACGACCGCGGCGGCGAACCAGAGACCGAGCAGGGCCGGTCCGACGGAGGTCCACACGGACAGGATCGCGCTGTTCTCCAGGGCGCGCAGGTACTGAGACTGGCTGAAGATCGTCTGGAAGTTGTGCAGCGTGAAGCCGCTGCTCGTGCCGGTGAGGCCGTTGGAGCTCGTGAAGGCGCCGTGGATCATGTAGTACAGCGGCACGCCGAGGAACGCGGCGACGATGACGAAGAACGGCACCATTCCCAGGAGCGGCATCACCGCCCGCATCGAGATGCGGGAACTCCTGCGGCGCCGAGGCGCCGCAGGAGTGTTGAGCGGACTGCTGACCGGAGAGGTGACTTGCGTGGTGGAGATGGCTAGGCGCCCCAGCCCTTGGCGATCAGGGTCGCCGCGGCGGCCTCCTGGCTCACCGTCGGCACCTTGGCCACGTTCGGGACGGCCGGCAGCTTCTTGTAGGCGGCCTCGTCCACCGAGCCGGACTTGGCCAACGCGGGGAGCTCGACCGGCCGCGCGTAACCCTTGAGGAAGTTGTTCTGACCCGTGTTCGAGTACAGGAACTCCTCCCACAGGCGAGCGGCCGCGGGATCGGGGGCGGTCTTGGAGATCGCCTGGGCGTAGTACTCGTCGAACGACGCGCCCTTCGGGTCGTTGACCACCCAGCGGGCGCTCTTGGGCAGGCCCCAGGCACCGGCGACGTTCAGGAAGTCCCAGTTGATGATGATCGGGCACTGACCCGCCTCGATCAGGGACGCGCTGTCGCAGTCGGTCGAGTTGAAGTTCCCCTCGCTCTTGAGCTTGGAGAAGAACGCCAGCCCCGGCTTCCAGTTGGTGAAACTGCCGCCGTTGTTGATCGCGGCGGCCTCGACGGCGGCGGTCGCCGCCCCGGCCTGGCCGGGAACGCCGTTGAGGGCGACGTCCTTGCGGTACTGCGGGCTGGCCAGCTGCGACCACGTGGTCGGACAGGTCTTGACGATCTTGAGGTTGCAGCCGAACGAGACGTATCCGCCGTAGTCGTTGTACCAGTTGCCGCTCGCGTCCTTGTTGGCGGTCGGGATCATGCTCCAGGACTGGACCTTGTAGGGAGCCCACAGGGCGCTGTCCTGCACCGCGAAGCTCTCACCGACGTCGACGACGTCCGGCGCGGTGGAGCGGCCGCGGCCACTCTCGATCGCCTGAATCTCCTGCGCGGAGGAGCCGGCCGGAATCGCGTCGTGGATCTTGATGCCGTACTTGGCGGTGAACTCCTTCATCTGGGTGCCGTAGTTGGCCCAGTCGGCGGGCAGCGTGATGACGTTGAGCTTGCCCTCCTGCTTGGCGGCGGCGACCAGGGCGCTCATGCCGCCCCCGGCGGACGCGGAGCTCTCGCTGGCCCAGTTGACGGTCTTGGCGGTGGCGCCCGAGGCTGCGGCGGCGCTCGTCGACGAGCTGCTCGACGAGCTCGAGCCACAGGCGGCAACGCCGACGCTTCCCAGCAGCGCCATCGCTCCCACGGCCGTCGCCCGCATGCGCTTGCGCCGCACAACAGCGTGACGGCGGTGATTCTCGATAGTCAAGTCTTCCTCCAGGAAAGTGAGTGTCCGTGCGGGGAGGCACCGGTCCACGTCGCCCGGCACGCCCCGGAGGCGGACGGTATGGGCGCGCCGATCCGCCGTTGTTACCTACCTGTCACGCAAACGTGACCGAATCGTGGCCGTCTTATGACCATGGCGTGAACCTGGCGCGTTCTCGCTGCTCACCGTGGCCTTTTGCCGTCAGCGCCGCGCCCGCTCACCGCCTCGGTCGCCGGGGGCCGTCACGGACTGTGCGAGGATGGTCGGGTCGGGGAGCAAGGCGCGCCAGCCGGGCGCCCCGATATTCGAGGATGACGCGAAAGCAACGAATCGTTGAGACGTTCGTGGAGTCGGCCGACCCGGCACGACCCACGTCGATCAGGTCCAGGACATCGTGACCTCAGGTCGCGGGGATCTGGACCACGGCTCCGGCGCGGTGATCGCGCTTCCCGCGCGCGCCGAGGCTGATTGCATCGTCGCGCTGCGCAGCCGCGGCGAACGATCGCTCGCCGCCGGCACCCGCGCGATCACGATCGACCTGCGCGCGGTGCAGCACATCGACACGCAGACCCTCAGCGAGCTGATCGTCGTGTTGGCCGCCTTCAGCCGTCAGCGCCCGGAGCTCGGCATCGTCGGCGCCGATCCACGCGTTCGCTGGGTGCTCGAGCTCTGTGACATCGCGGGACTTGAGCTTCACCCGACGATGAGCGATGGACAGCCGGGAGCGACAGCCTGTCTCGACAGGTCTGAGTGACTTTCAGACCGCGGATCTCAGCCGCGTCAGGTGATCGTGGAAAGCCAGACGGGCTGACCGGGCGCATATGCGCCCGGTCAGTCGGTTAGTCTCCCACGCGCGGAGACCGCATGACCTGGCAGTGCACTGAGGAGAGGAACGTCGAAAATGACCGCAGCGCGGGGATCCCTACGGGCACGGCACAGCGTGCTCATCGCCGCGCTCGCGGCGGGACTCAGCCTGATCATGCTGGCGCTGCCGGTGACGGCCCATGCGAAGACAGTGTGGCTGTGTCGACCGGGGATCAATCCGGACCCGTGTACCCCGGGCCTCTCGACAACGGTCTACGCACCGAACCTGCAGACGACGGTCCGGGTCAAGCATCCCCGTGCGCAGGCGCGCCCGAAGATCGACTGCTTCTACGTGTATCCCACCGTCAGTGACCAGAAGACCGAGCATGCGAACCTCCAGATCGATCCCGAGGAGCGGTCGATCGCGCTCTATCAGGCGGCGCGCTATTCGCAGTACTGCCGGATATACGCCCCGGTCTACCGGCAGGTGACGGTTCCCTACCTCCAGAGCACCGGAAGCGAGTCGGCGAAAGCGCTCGCGCTTCCCTTCCGGGACCTACGCGCCGCCTTCGAGGTCTTCCTCAAGCGCTACAGCCACGGCCGGGGCTTTGTCCTCATCGGCCATTCGCAGGGCGCATTTCTCCTGCGCAAGCTCATCGCGCAGGACATCGATCCGGATGCCGCGCTACGCCGCCGACTCGTCTCGGCGATCCTCATGGGGGGCAACGTCCTGGTTCACCGCGGCTCAGACGTCGGCGGGGACTTCAAGCACATTCCAGCCTGCCGCACCCGAACCGAGCTCGGGTGCGTCACCGCCTTCTCGACCTTCGATCGGCCGCCACCCGCCGACAGCCTGTTCGGCCGCTCGTCCAACCGGCATGAGGCGGTGCTCTGCACGAACCCGGCCCAGATCGACGGCCGCGGCGATCTGCTCGACCCGATCTTTCCCAGCGAGCCGTTCGCACCGGGGACGCTCATCGCCGCCGGGATCGCGTTGCTCAACATTCAGCAGCCGCACCCCAACACGGTCTGGAGCACCGAAGCGGGCGCCTACACGGCGCACTGCTCGACCGCCGGCGGGGTGGACGTTCTCGAGGTGCGCCCGCGCGACGGTGCACCCACGCCGACCCCGAGCCCGACCCCCGAGTGGGGCCTACATCTCACCGACGCGAACATCGCGCTCGGCAACCTCATCGACATCGTCCACCACGAGGGGCTCGCCTATACGGCGAGAGACGCGGCTACGACGACGCCGCAGCCTCGAGCTCGCGCACGGCGGTCTCGCGCATCTTGAACTTCTGGACCTTGCCGGTGACCGTCATCGGGAAGCCGTCGACGAAGCGCACGTAGCGCGGAACCTTGTAGTGGGCGATGCGGCCGCGGCAGAACGCGCGCACCGCCTCCGCATCGAGCGCTGAGCCCTCGCGGCGGATCACCCACGCCATCAGCTCCTCGCCATAGCGCTCGTCGGGGACGCCGATCACCTGCACGTCGGCGATCTCGGGGTGGCCGTAGAGGAACTCCTCGACCTCGCGCGGGTAGACGTTCTCCCCGCCGCGGATGACGAGGTCCTTGATCCGCCCGACGACCGCCACGTAGCCGTCCTCGTCCATCGTGGCCAGGTCGCCGGTGTGCATCCAGCGCTCGGCGTCGATCGCCTGCGCGGTGCGATCGGGGTCCTCCCAGTAGCCGGCCATCACGCTGTAGCCGCGGGTGCACAGCTCCCCCGCGGCGTCACCTCGGGCGAGCGTCGCCCCGGTATCGGGGTCGATCACCTTCACCTCGACCCACGGGTGCACCCGGCCGACCGACCCGACCCGCTGGGCGACCGGGTCATCGGCCGCGGTCTGGGTGGAGACCGGGGAGGTCTCGGTCATCCCGTAGGCGATCGACACCTCGCGCATGTGCATGAGCTCCATCACCCGTCTCATCACCTCCGCCGGACACGGCGAGCCGGCCATGATCCCGGTGCGCAGGCCCGACAGGTCATACCCGGAGAACCCGGGCTCGTCGAGCATCGCGATGAACATCGTCGGCACCCCGTACAGCGACGTGCACCGCTCGTCCGCGCACGCCCTGAGCGTCGCGGCCGGATCGAAGCCGGGGGCCGGGATCACCATCGCCGACCCGTGGGAGGAGCACGCCAGGTTGCCCATCACCATCCCGAAGCAGTGGTAGAAGGGCACCGGGATGCAGACGCGGTCACGCTCGCTGTAGCCGCAGGCCTCGCCGACGAAGAAGCCGTTGTTGAGGATGTTGCGGTGGGTGAGCGTGGCGCCCTTGGGAAAGCCCGTGGTGCCGCTCGTGTACTGGATGTTGATCGGATCCGTGGCCGCGAGGCGCTCCCCGGTCGCCGCCGGCTCGTCCGCGTCGATCGTCTCGCCCTCGGCGAGCAGCGTCGTCCAGTCGGCCGTCCCCAGCAGGATGACGCGCTCCAGCGCCGGCAGGTCAGCGCGGACCTCGTCGATCATCGTGCGGTAGTCCGAGGTCTTGAACGACTCGGCGGCGACGAGCATCCGGCATCCCGATTGGCGCAGCACGTAGGCCAGCTCGCTGGTCCGGTAGGCGGGGTTGACGTTGACGAGGATCACACCGAGCTTCGCCGTCGCGTACTGCACGAGCGTCCACTCGTGTCGGTTCGGGCTCCAGATCCCGAGACGATCGCCGACCCGCAGACCCGCTGCCAATAGGCCCCGGGCGACCCCGTCCACGGCCGCGTCGAGCTGTGACCAGGTCATCCGCACCCCCTCCGCGCAGGACACGAGCGCCTCGCGGTCTGGCCACGCGGCGACCGTGCGCGTCAGGTTGGCGCCGATCGTCTCCTCGAGCAGCGCGACGGACTGGGAACCTCGGTCAGATGCTTCGGTCATCGGGACCCTCCCCCTCGAAGGGTGAGACGATTCTAAGATGTAAAGATGATGACGGCTTCGACGTCCACCGGCACCCTGTGCCGGCTGCTGGAGGAGGACCCCGATCTCGCGGAGGCGATCGCCGAACCGCGACGTACGGAGGCAATCGGTCGGTGCATCGCCAGCACGCTCCGCGTCCCGCGTGGCCGCTGGTCGATCCCCCCCTCTGTCGAGCTTCCCGGCGGGGTCGGACTGCTGGTGCTCGAGGGGCTGCTGCTGCGACGGGTCGGCGTCGACGGACGCTTCGGCGCCGAGATCCTCGGCGAGGGGGACCTGCTGCGCCCGCGGCTGGACGTGTGGCCGTCGACGAGCCTGTCGGTGACCCGCGGCTGGCGGGTGCTCGTGCCGCTGCGCCTCGCGGTGATCGACATCGAGGCGGCCCGGCGCTGTGCCGAGTACCCGGAACTGACCGGAGCGTTCGTCGATCGCGCTCTGGACCGCACCCGCAACCTGCAGATCCTGATGGCGATCGTCCACCACGCGCGGGTCAACATCCGCGTGCACACGCTGCTGTGGCATCTCGCCGACCGCTGGGGCCGGGTTCGCACCGAGGGCGTGGTGCTGCCGATGTCGATCACCCACTCGGTGCTCGCCGACATGGTCGCAGCCCGTCGTCCCACGGTGACGACGTCGCTCTCCGAGCTCGCGCGGATGAACCTCGTGCGACCGATCGACGGCGGCTGGCTGCTATGCGGCGAGCGGCCCGGCGAGCTTGAGGAGATCATCGCCTCCGGCAGCGAGATCACCGGGTCCGCCGCGTCGCTGCGGATCAGCCGCACCGTCCGCTGACGCCCGGCGACGCGCCCGGGACCGGCTCAGGCGATCAGCGCCACCCGCGGGAAGCGGCCCGCGTCGGGGATGACCGCCGCGGCGTCGTGATCGAACCACTGCTCGAGCAACGACGCGTAGACCGAGCGGAAGTCGACGTTGACGCGCTGATTGCCGTTGGCGTCCAGGCGCTGCAGCGACGGGAACTCACCGCACATCCTGCCGGTGACCCGACTGCCGATCAGCATCGAGATCCCGGCGGCGCCGTGATCGGTCCCCAGGCCCCCGTTCTCCAGCGGACGACGCCCGAACTCCGACCAGACGTGCGTGACGACGCGGCGATCGACGCCCCGCGCCTCGAGGTCGGCCTGAAAGCTCGCGATCGCCTGGGCGATCACCGGCACCTGGGCGGCGAACGTCGTCGCCTGGGCGGCGTGGGTGTCGAACTGCGTCTCGGGCGTGACCGCGACGCAGCGCAGCGGCAGACCCGCGTCGATCATCGCCGCCAGGCCGGCGAGCCGCTGGGGGAAGTCCGAGCCGGTGAGCGTCGGGTAGGCCACCGGGCTTGAGTAGGCGGGTTTGCCGGCGGCGGTTCCGAACGGCTTGAGCGCCCGGCGCACGATCCCGACCTCCGACGCGGCGCGGGCGACCTGGGCGATCGCGGGATCGGCGCTGCCGCGCTGGGCGTCACCGAGGCGCCGGGCGGTATCCAGCGCGCCGTCGAGCGTTGATCCCCAGGTGCCGGCGATCCACGGCGAGAACTGCTCGGGGCGGTCGATCGCGGCGACCGGCACGCGGTGGGTGGCGAGCGTCGGGTGCATCGCGGAGTCCATCGACAGGCCCTGCAGCGGATTGGTCGCCGAGCCGACGTCGTCGAGGTAGCGCCCCAGCCAGCCGGTCGTCACCGATGTCTGCAGCGCCCCGACCTCCCAGTAGTGACGGGAGGTGAAGTGCGACATGTCCTCCCCGGCGTACCCGCTGCCGGGCATGACGACGAGCTTGCCGGCGTTGTGCAGCGCCGCGAACGCGGCCGCCGCGGGACTCCAGGCCAGCGACGGGTCCTCGGAGAACGCCTCGGAGTCGGCGGCGCTCACCGCGAGCGTCGGGCGCAGCCGGCGGTACACCGGATCGTCGACCGGCGCGAGGACCGAGAGCGCGTCGATGCCGCCGGCCAGGAAGACCGAGACGAGAATCGGGCTGTCGGGCGACTGCCGCTCGGCGGCGTGCGCGACCCCCTCGGCGAGCGCCTGTCCCCCGAGCCCGAGCCGGCCCGCCCCGTACACCGAGGCCAGGCCGCCCGCGGCACCGAGCAGGAAGCGGCGGCGATCGATCCCGGTGCCGGCGGGTATCGGCATCGACGGATCCCATTCCCGCGGCCCGTGGGACGCCGTCGAGGCGGCGGCCCGCAGGGCGGCGGCCCGGGTGTAGGCGCTGCAGCAGCGCAGGCGGTCGCCGGCGGCCATCAGCAGGTCTGCCAGTCGGGGGTCATCGGGATCAGCGCCCGCAGCGCGTTCTGGCGCAGTACGCGGTCGGGGACCTGCTCCCAGGGGGCGCGGATGCGCGCCCCGCATTGAGCACTGAAGCCGAGCAGATGGCGCCGGGTCGACTCGTCGAGCACCGGATCTCCCCAGTGCGCGAGCGCGGCCGCGAGCGCCTCAGCGGCGTTCTCGGCGGCCGGATAGCGGCGGTCGTGGCTGGGATCCAGGACCGTCTCGCCGAGCGCATAGTTGACGGCGGTGAGGCGACCGGCCCACCGTGCGGTGTCCAGCCAGTCGGTGTAGTCCCAGCCGGCGACGTTCGGCGGCTCGAAGAGCTTCTGTCCGGTGAGCTGACCGACCCACCCCCACGCGTCGGTCTGCACGGTCTGCCCGAGCGCGCGCAGCATCCCGGCGCTGTGGACAACCGCCGGGAGCACCATCCGCACGCCCTCGTAGAGCAGGGGATGGCGCAGGATCGCCTCGACCAGCGGCCGGGTCGCGTATCCGCTCCGCACGTATCCGCGCTCGAGCGTCCGCGCGTCGCCCGCGGGGATCGGCTCGGCGATGAAGTAGCTCCACAGCTTGGCGACCATGAACGACGGGTGGGCGGGGTGCTCGACGCACAGCCGGCAGGCGTCACGCCACCCGAAGCGCCCGCGGTGGCCGAGGATCGTCTTGACGCCGGTGTCGTGCAGGTCGGGCTCCAGGCGGAAGTTGTGTGGGCCCCGCGCGGACGTCCAGTCATAGGTCCAGCCCGTGAGGGCGCGGGCCTGCTCATGGACGTCACGCTGGCTGTAGCCGCGACCCTGCCCGAGCGTGAACAGCTCCATCATCTCCCGGCCGTAGTTCTCGTTGGGGCTGTAGCGGTTGTTCTGGGCCCCGTTGAGCCACAGCAGCATCGCCGGGTCGCGCGTCACCTCGACGAACAGGTCGTGGAAGCTGCCCAGCCAGCGCGAGCGCATCATCGCGTTCTGGCGGATCATCAGCGGCTGGGTGGCGCCGTCGATCGAGGTCGCGAACCAGCTGTGCCAGATGAGCGTCATCCGCTCCTGCAGCGGCTGATCGGAGCGCACC
>CAZZWJ010000016.1:12739-18735 GCA_964657875.1 uncultured Solirubrobacteraceae bacterium | reverse complement strand
CGATCTTGAACGCACGCTGGACGAGCTCGCGTCGGCCCTGGCCACCCGGGTCACCGACACGGTGCCGTTCGATCCGCCGCCGAAGCTGCCCCGCGGCGCCGTGTTCGTGCGGCCCGAGCTGATCGCCGAGGTCGAGTTTCGCGAGTGGACCGCCGAGGGCCTGATGCGCGCCCCGTCGTTCAAGGGGTTGCGGGACGACAAGCCCGCCGCCGAGGTCGTCCGCGAGCCGGCGGCGACGCCCGAGACGCTGTTCGAGGACGTGCGGCGACGGGCCGACGGCGCGCTCGCGGTCCGCGTCGACGGCCGGTCGCTGAAGCTCACCAACTCCGACAAGGTGCTGTTCCCCGCGACCGGATTCACCAAGGGCGATCTGATCGCCTACTACGCGCGGATCGCGCCGGTTCTCATCCCGCACCTGCGGGGGCGCGCCCTCACCCTCAAGCGCTACCCCGGGGGTGTCGACAGCCCCTATTTCTATGAGAAGCAGTCACCCGCCCACCGGCCCGAGTGGGTCGAGACCGCCCGGATCGGCGGGGTTGACTACACGCTGTGTCAGGACCGCGCGACGCTCGTGTGGCTGGCCAACCTCGCCGACATCGAGCTGCACACGTCACTCGCGCTCGCCGCGGCGCCGCAGCGCCCGACGATGATCGTCTTCGATCTCGATCCGGGACCGCCGGCGAGCGTCGTGGAGTGCTGTGAGGTGGCGCTCGTGCTCCGCGGCCTGTTTGAGCAGCTGTCCCTGGAGTCGGTGGCGAAGGTCTCGGGCTCCAAGGGGATGCAGGTGTACGTGCCGCTCAACTGCGAGGTCAGCTACGCGCAGACCAAGCCGCTGGCTCGCCAGGTCGCCGAGGCGCTCGCGCAGCGGATGCCCGAGCTCGTCGTCTCCCGGATGGGCAAGCACCTGCGTCCCGGCCGGGTGCTCGTGGACTGGAGTCAGAACGACACGCACAAGACGACGGTGAACGTCTACTCGGTGCGGGCCCGCGAGCGGCCGACGGTGTCGGCGCCGGTGAGCTGGGCGGAGGTGGAGAACTGCCGCGCCGCCGGGGACCCGGAGTTGCTGGCGTTCACCACCGAGCAGGTGCTCGCGCGGGTGGACCGTGACGGGGACCCGTTCGCGATGCTGCTGTCCACCGTCCAGGCGCTCCCGTCGACCTGACGGCCGGTCCGCCGAGACCTGACGCGCCTGCCCGCCGACACCTGCGCGCCAGCACTAGGATGGGGCCGCGATGGACCAGATCGAGATGCGCAACCGGCTGCTCGTGGCCACCGGCATGTGGAAGGAGGCGACCGGGGAGGCGCTGCCGCGGATCGCGCCCGGCCAGCCTGAGGATCAGATCCGTGAGTTTGAGATCAAGCTCGTCGACCGCCTGTGGGAGACCGCGACGCCGGAGACCGCGCGGGATGTCGCAGACCGGACCTGGGATCTCGTCCACGACCGGCCGGACTCCGATCCGGTCAAGCAGCGGGTCGTCGAATGCCACGACGCCCTCGCGCGCATGACCCGTCTCGGCGACTGAAGTCGCGTCGCGCCCCAACGTCCCCCGCCCGAACCCAGCCCGCCCGAACCCGGTCAGGCCGAACGTACACCCCCGCCCGTCAGTCGGGGCTGGAGGCCGTCCAGTCGCCGCTGATCGGCTCCGGGCCGTCGGTGGGATCGTCGAGCTCGACATCCGGACCCCGGCCGTTGACCGACAGGGCCTCCTCGGGCAGGGCGTCACGGTTGATCGGCAGCTTGGCGGCACCGTAGGCGGCGATCTGGTCAAGCGTCTCGTGAGCCATCAGCTCGGCGACGAGCCAGTCGAGGTTGTCGCGGTGGGCGCGCAGCTCCGCGGTCGCCTCCTGATGAGCGGTCTCCACGATCCGGCGCACCTCGGAGTCGATCAGCTGCTGGGTCTGCTCGGAGGTCTCCGAGACGCCCGGCAGCAGCGGACCCTGCCCGTCGGCCGGCAGCACCGCGATCGGGCCGATCGCCGGCGACATGCCCCAGCGCCCCACCATCCCGCGGGCGATCCGGGTGAGCTGCTGGATGTCGGACTCCGCGCCGGTGGTGAGGTCGCCGAAGACGACCTCCTCGGCGACGCGGCCACCGAGCGCGACCTTGATCTGCGCGGTCAGATGCGTCTCGTCGAAGTTGAAGCGGTCGGCGTCGGGTGAGGAGAAGGTGACGCCCAGGGCCATGCCACGCGGGATGATCGACACCTTGCGGACCGGATCGGCGCCGGCGGTGAGCATGCCCATGATCGCGTGGCCGGCCTCGTGGTAGGCGGTGCGCTTGCGATCCTCGTGGGAGATCATCACCTTGCGCTCGGCCCCGAGCACGATCCGCTCCATCGCGTCGGTGAAGTCCTGCTCGATCACCTGGGCGTGGGTGCGCCGGGCGGCGAGCAGCGCCGCCTCGTTGGCGAGGTTGGCGAGATCGGCGCCGACCATCCCCGGCGTGCTGGACGCGATGCCGCCGAGGTCGACGTCGTCGCCGAGCGGGACCGAGCGGGTGTGGACCTTGAGGATCGCCTCGCGGCCGGCCCGGTCGGGCGGGGAGACGACGACCCGGCGGTCGAAGCGACCGGGCCTCAGGAGGGCCTGATCGAGCACCTCGGGACGGTTGGTGGCGCCGAGCACGATCACCGACTCGCGCGGTGAGAAGCCGTCCATCTCGGTGAGGATCTGGTTGAGCGTCTGCTCACGCTCGTCGTGGCCGCCGGAGAGGTTGGGCCCTCCCGAGGACCGCGAGCGTCCGATCGCGTCGAGCTCGTCGATGAAGATGATCGCGGGGGCCTCGTCCTTGGCCTGTTTGAACAGGTCACGCACGCGCGAGGCGCCGACACCGACGATCATCTCGACGAACTCCGACGCCGACATCTGAAAGAACGGCACGTCGGCCTCGCCGGCGACGGCGCGCGCGAGCAGCGTCTTGCCGGTCCCGGGAGGACCCGACAGCAGCACGCCGCGGGGGATACGAGCGCCGAGCTTCAGGTACTTGTCGGGCGTCTTGAGGAAGTCGACGATCTCGTGCAGCTCCTCCTTGGCCTCTTCGATGCCGGCGACGTCGTCGAAGGTGATGTGCTGGTCGGCGGCCTCGACGCGACGGGCCCGGGAGCGGCCGAAGGACATCAGCCCCCCGGCGCCGCCGCCACCCGCCGACGCGCGGCGGAACACGATGAACAAGATCAGGAACAGCAGCAGTGTCGGCCCGAAGCCGAACAGGATCTCGGTGATGATCGACGTGCCCTTGTTCGGATTCTGGGCGTTGATCGTCACCCCCTTCTGCTTGAGCTCGGCGAACAGCTGACCGTGCGGCGCGAAGGACGGGATCTGGGTGGAGAAGTTCGTCGAGGACCGGGCCGAGCTCCCCGACGTCGCCGAGACCGCGGTCTTGAAGGTGCCGGTGATCGCCGCGCCCGTCGAGGACACCGACTTCACGTTCCCGTCGGCGACCTGGGTGAGGAACGTCGGGCTGTAGGGAACCCGGATCGGTGAGTTGGGCGACAGCGCCCGGGAGGAGATCCACAGGTTGACGGCCAGCAGTGCCACGACGACGACGACGATCCACCAGCGCGAGCGCGGGGGGGAGGGCGGGCGGCTCGGCAGACGCGAACCACGGCCGCCGGGGGCCGGGGTCACCTTCCAGCCATGCTGCCCGGGCTGGGGCGGCTTGGCGCGCCCCTGCGGCGGACTCGCGCGCTGGGAGCCCTGCGGGGGATTGGCGCGCTGAGCGGACTGGTCGGGCATCAGATCTGGCAAAATTGTGTCAAGTGCACCGACGGACCGCCCGTGCTTTCGCCTGACTCTAGATCAGCGGGTATCGGCTTGGGTCCGATTCTTCAGTAGGGCTCGAGGCAGCATCTCGCATCATTCGCCGTCGATCATCGAGCGGAACATGTCGGCGCCGTGCACGGCCACGCCCGTGGCCTGGACGCGATCGGCCAGCCAGCGATCTGAGGTGACGACCCGGATGAGGGCCGGATGGGGCTCGAGCGAGACGCGGCGGGCGATCTCGAAGTCGGCAGCGTCGGCGCGGGGACGCGGAGCATGGGCGATCTCGATCACGGTCGAGCGCAGCGGCGGCCGCGGCGCGCGTTCGAAGACGACCACGACATCCTCGCCCTCGACCGCCGCCCACCGTTCGAGCAGGTCGACGAGCTTGGCCATCGCCCGGTCGCGGTCGCGCCACCATGATTCGAACCCCGCCCCCCCGGTGCCGATCACGTTCATGCCGTCGATGTACCAACGCATCAGTCGCCCTCCGCGGGACGGCGGCGGGTCGCCTTGCGCTGGGAGTTGCGTTGCTTGGCGGCTCGGCCGCGAGCCACCGACGAGGCGCTCGCTCGGGTCGCCCGTCGCGCTCGCGGGACCGCGAGGCCGGTGGCCAGGCGCCCGCGCAGGCGCTGGAGCGCGAGCTCACGGTTGCGCGCCTGACCGCGTCCGTCCTGGGCGACGGCGGTGACGAGCGGTCCCAGACGGGCGATGAGCCGCTGCTTCTGGGCCTCGGAGAGCGCGCTGGAGGCCGCGACGTCGAAGCTCGCCTCCACCCGGGAGTCGGTGACGTTCGCGTGCTGACCGCCCGGTCCGGAGGAGCGGGAGGCGCGCAGGGTGACCTCGCGCAGTGGGATCGCAACCGAGCCCCGGATCACCATCGGATCGTCCATGGGGAAGATGATGCACGGTGACCGTCCGGTGCCGTTTTCTCGCCGCATCATCGAGGGTTATGGAAAACGGGCGTTGCGTGCTACTTTCCGCGCGCAAGGCCGCGCGCACCGAGCGGGCGGCGACACGAAGGTGCAGGCCTCGGCGGGGACCCCCCCGGGTAGCAGCACTGACATTCCCCGGAGGGAAACTGCCAATGGCAACCGGAACAGTCAAGTGGTTCAGCGACGAGAAGGGATTCGGCTTCATCACGCCCGACGAGGGCAGCCGTGACCTCTTCGTCCACCACTCGAGCATCCAGGCGGATGGCTACCGCTCACTCGCGGAGGGCGCGAAGGTGTCCTACGAGGAGGAGGCCGGGCCCAAGGGTCCGAAGGCCATCAACGTCCAGAAGATCTAGGGCGTTCCCGCTGTAGAGCCGCCTGCACCCACCCGTCGCCCCGAGTGGCGGGTGGGCCCAGGGGGACGGCCACCGGATCGTGGCCGCGCCCCGGGATCAGGGGGCGATGACCGGATCGCGCCCACGGCCTGCGGTCACGGTTCGGCGACGTGGCCGCCCTCAGGGGCGATCGGCAGTCCCCGGGCGTCCCACTCGAGCATCCCTCCGGTCATGTTGTGGGCGTCGAAGCCGGCCTCGGCGAAAGCCTGGGTGGCCATCGCCGAGCGACCGCCGCTGCGGCAGTAGAACACGACGGGCCGTGCGCGGTCGATCTCACCGGCGCGCGCGGACAGCTCACCGAGCTCGATCCGCGGCGTGCCGGCGATGTGTCCCGCCTCGTGTTCATGGGCGGTGCGCACGTCGATGAGCTGGATCGTGCCCGCGGCGAGGAGCGCGGCGACGTCCTGCGGGGTGTAGTCAGAACCGGGCATGAGGGACCGAAATCTATCGTCGGTCGCGGACGCCTTCGAGGACAGGTTGCCGCGCGCACGTGTACCGTCGACCCCGGCGGATCCCTGCACGATCCAATGCATGACAGCGATCGTGCAGGTGGTGTACTGTGCCGTCCCGATAATCACCCATTGCCGAATCGCCCCGATACATATCGCGGCGATCGGGGAACCCATCGAGATCTCTTCCGGGATCTCAGGGGGCGAATCGCCGGACCATTCCGGTGTAGCGCGACTCTTTCAGCGCGAGCCCGTCAGCTAACCCCGTAGGCAGCAGAAAGAGAAGGGTCTCGTCCTTGTTGCAAGCAGTTCGCCTACGACTACTCACCAGCATCGCGGGAATCGCCGTCCTCGGCGCCACCGCAGCCATCCCCGCCTCCGCTTCGGCCGCAACGGCATCTCGCACCCTCAAGGCCCATGCGCGCGGCGCGCGCGGAGGCAGCTCATCGGGGGGTGGA
>CAZZWJ010000016.1:0-12729 GCA_964657875.1 uncultured Solirubrobacteraceae bacterium | reverse complement strand
CCGGCACCGGTACCGCCACGACCGGCACGAAGACCACCGGCACCACGACCACGACGGGCACCACCGGCACGACGACCGCGGGCCCGACCGACGGGGAGGGGACCGGTACGACCGTCAGCGTGTCGATGCCCAAGCTCAAGGGCCACCACTTCGCCTACGGGTCGCGCGTCATGCACAACGGGATGGTGGGGACCGACGTCGAGAACCTGCAGAACTACCTGACGCTGGCCGGCTTCCCGACCTCGATCGACGGCCAGTTCGGTCCGGGCACGAAGGCGAGCGTCGAATCCTTCGAGCAGACCAAGCACTTCCACGCCAACGGCGTCGTCAACCACGCGCAGGCGATGTCGCTGCGTCTCACGGTCAACACGGCCGTCACCGCCAGCGGTTCGACCGCGCAGGCGACCCTGAACTCCGACGGCACGGTCACTGCACCGGCCAACGCGCCCGCGGCCGTCCAGAACGCGATCGCCGCCGCCAACGCGATCATCGCCACCCCCTACGTGTACGGCGGCGGCCACGGGTCGTTCACCGCCCCGGGCTATGACTGCTCGGGCGCGGTGAGCTACGCCCTGCACGGGGGCGGCCTGCTCACCACCCCCGAGGACTCCTCGCAGCTGGAGACCTATGGCGCCGCCGGGCCGGGCCAGTGGATCACGGTCTACGCCAACTCCTCCCACGCGTTCGTCGTCATCGCCGGACTCGCCTTCGACACCGCTCACTTCGGCCCGACGTTTCCGGCCGGAAGCGGTCCTCGGTGGCTCACGCCCGCGGACGCGCTCACCAACCTGTCCGACGGCACCGGCGGCTACACCGTGCGCCATCCGGTCGGGCTCTAGCCCGGCCGCAGGACCGATCTCCACACGCCGGACGGGCGGGGGCGCCGCCCGTCCGCGCTTGACGTAGGATCTCGGGCATGTCAGTGACTTCGGAGCTCTACACCGTCCCGCAGGAGCATCAGGACTTCCGGGACACGATCCGTGAAATCGCCGTGCAGCGGATCGCTCCGCGCGCGGCCCAGATCGACGAGGACGCGCAATATCCCCAGGATCTCCGCGAGCTGCTCGCCGAGCAGGACATCCTCGGGCTGCCGTTTGAGACCGAGCACGGAGGCACCGGCACCGGCACGCTGATGCTCAACATCGCGATCGAGGAGATCGCCAAGGCGTGCGCGTCGACGGCGCTCATCCTGATGATCCAGGAGCTCGGGACGCTGCCGATCAAGCTGTTCGGCTCCGAGGAGCTCAAGAATCGCTTCCTCCCCAAGTGCGCGAGCGGCGAGTGGTCGCCCGCGTTCGCCCTGTCCGAGCCCGAGGCCGGTTCAGATCCGGGCGGCATGATCACCCGAGCCGTGCGAGACGGCGACGAGTGGGTGATCGACGGCACCAAGAACTGGATCACCAACCTCGGCGTCGCCGATTTCTACGTGGTGTTCGCGGTGACCGACCGGGAGGTCGGCCATTCCCACGGGATCTCCGCCTTCGTCGTCGAGGCGGATCGACCGGGGTTCAGCGTCGGCAAGCTGGAGAAGAAGCTGGGGATCCGCGGCTCACCGACCGGTCAGCCGATCTTCGACGGCGTCCGCGTTCCCCACGAGAACCTCGTCGGTGAGGTCGGGGGCGGGTTCAAGATCGCGATGGCGACGCTCGACATCTCCCGCCTCGGGGCCGCCGCCCAGGGTCTCGGCATCGCCCAGGGGGCGACGGATTACGCGGCCGCCTACGCCCGCGAGCGCCGTCAGTTCGGCAAGCCGATCAACTCGTTTCAGGCGATCCAGTTCAAGCTCGCCGACATGGAGACCCGTTGCGCCGCCGCCCGGGAGCTGCTCTATCAGGCGTGCGCGAAGGTCGACCGGGGCGACGCCGACGTCGGCAAGTACACCGCGATGGCGAAGCTGTTCTGCTCCGACACCGCGATGGCGGTGACGCCGGAGGCGATCCAGGTCCTCGGCGGCTACGGATACGTCAAGGAATATCCGGTCGAGCGGATGTTCCGCGACGCCAAGATCACGCAGATCTACGAGGGCACGAACGAGATCCAGCGGCTCGTCATCGCCCGCACGATGCGATGAGGCGCACGCCGTCGCCGGACGGTGCCGTGAGCGGGCGCCGGGTGCTGGGCTCGGCGGCGGGGGCGTTCGTGGTCGGCGTGGCCGTGGTCAGTCTCGCCGCGGGCTTCAGCGGCTCGTTTGCGGTGCGCATGATCCAGGCGGTCGCGGTGTTCGCCGCCGGCGCCGTCGTGCTCGGCGGGGTGATCGGCTTCGCGCTCGTCCGGCTCGGCGGGTGGCGTCACCCGGAGGACGAGGACGAGTTCGAGGCGCTCGTGCAACGGGCCGAGCAGCTCGCCGCCGAGGGCCGGTGGGGCTCCGGCGACGAGGATCTGCCGGGGTTCGAGGATGACGAGGACGTCTACGCGCTGGACGGCGACGAGGACTTCGCCGCACTCGTGCGCCTCGCGCTCGACGATCTGCCGCTCGAGTTCCATCGTGTGCTCGAGCATGTCGCGATCGTGGTCAGCGACGGGGGCGCCGAGCACCGTGCCTACGGCCTCTATCAGGGCGACACGGTCGCCCGGGACTACTTCACCGACCGCATCCTCATCTTCCGTGACACGCTCACCCGGGACTTCGGCTATGACCCGGAGCTGCTGCGCAGCCAGGTGACCCGCACGGTCCGTCACGAGCTCGCCCACCATCTCGGGTGGGGCGAGACGGGCGTCCGCGGGCTCGGTCTGTAAACCGATGACCGACTGCGAGGGGATCCGGGATGCCTGAGGCCGTCATCGTCGACGCGATCCGCACCCCGATCGGGCGGGCGGTGAAGGGCTCGCTGCGGGGGATGCGTGCCGACGAGCTGGCCGCGGTGCCGCTGCGGGCGCTGCAGGAACGCAATCCCGACGTCGACTTCTCGCAGACCGTCGACGTGATCATGGGGGCGGCATCCGGGATCGGGGAGCAGGGCGCCAACGTCGGGCGGACGGCGACATTGCTCTCCGGCCTGGACCATCATGTGCCCGCGTGCACGATCAACCGCTTCTGTGCGTCGTCGCTGATGTCGATCCGGATGGCGTTTCACGCGATCCGTGCCGGCGAGGGGGAGCAGTACATCGCCGCCGGCGTCGAGGCGGTCTCCCGCACGCCGCCCGGGGGCGGGATGAGCGCCGACGCGCGCAATCGACGCCTCGACGGCTCGGAGGGCTCGCTCTACGACGTCTACATCCCGATGGGGATGACCGCCGAGAACGTCGCCCGGCGCTGCGGGGTCACCCGCGAGCAGCAGGACGAGTGGGCGGTGCTGTCACAGAGCCGCGCGGTGGCCGCCCGCGACAGCGGTCACTTCGATGCCGAGATCGTTCCCGTGACCGTCCCGGCCCATGACGAGCCCGGCGCCGACGGCGGCCCGGCGGTCGAGGTCCCCGAGGCGGTCGTCTCCCGCGATGACGGCCCGCGACCGGGCACGACGCTCGAGGTCCTCGCCAAGCTGCGGCCGGTGTTCCGGCCCGACGGCACCGTGACCGCCGGCAACGCCTGCCCGCTCAACGACGGCGCCGCGGCGGTGCTCGTGATGTCCGACGCGCGCGCCGACGGGCTCGGACTCAAGCCGCTGGCGCGGATCGTCGCCTCGACGGTCGCCGCGATCCGCCCCGAGCTGATGGGCCTGGGCCCGATCCCGGCGATCCAGGCGCTGCTGGCGCAGACCGGGATGGCGATGACGGACATCGACATCGTCGAGATCAACGAGGCGTTCGCCGCCCAGATCGTGCCCTGCCGAGATGAGCTCGGGATCACCGAGGCGCAGCTGAACCCGTTCGGCGGCGCGATCGCGCTCGGCCATCCGTTCGGGATGACCGGCGCGCGGATCATGACGACGCTGCTCAACGGCCTGCGGGCCACCGGCGGGCGTTACGGGATCGAGTCGATGTGCGTCGCCGGAGGAATGGGTCAGGCGATGCTCGTCGAACTGTTGTAGCGTCACCTCAGAGCCCGTGAGTGCGCAACGCCGCGGGCGAAGGTACAACTCAGTTCTCCTGAAACCTTTACCTACGCGGAGATCGCCCGCGGTACGGTCCAGATCCCGAAGCGGATCAGACGGATCGGCTTCGACGGTCTGAAAGGGGCCCCGCCAACGTGTCAGTTGATGTCATACGCCCGTCCGGGCAACCCAGCTCGCTATCGCAGGAGTCAGGAACGTGGCGCGAAGCGCTCGCCCCCTACGCGCAGGCGAATCTGTCACGGAGCATTCGGGACACGTTGACCTCGGCGGTCGCCTACCTGGTGGTGAGCGCCGGGATGCTCGCCCTGCTGCACGTCTCGATCTGGCTGACGATCGCTCTCGTGCCGGTGAGCGCCGCCTGTCTGCTGCGCACGTTCATCATGTTTCACGACTGCGGCCACGGTTCGTTCGTCTCGTCGCGCCGCGGGAACATCTGGCTGGGAAAGATCTTCGGCGTCATCGTGCTCACGCCGTTCGTCTCCTGGCGCAACGAGCACGCCGTGCACCATGCGACCTCCGGCGACCTGGACCGGCGCGGGATCGGCGACCTGCCGACCCTCACCGTCGCCGAGTACCAGGCCAAGTCCCCGGCGGGACGGCTCGCCTACCGGCTGTTTCGCAACCCGATCATCATGTTCGGGATCGGCCCGCTGGTCGCGATGATCATCGGTCCGCGCCTCACCTCCCCGAGTGCACCGCCGCGGATGCGCCGCAGCGTGATCGCGACCGACGTCGTGCTCGCGGTGATCGCGGGTCTGCTCGTGTGGGCGGTCGGCCCGATCGCGGTGCTGATCGTGTGGCTGCCGCCGGCGCTGGTGGCGGGTGCGGCCGGGATCTTCCTGTTCTACGCCCAGCATCAGTACGAGGACGCCTACTGGCGGCGCAGCGATGAGTGGAGCTACTCCGACGCGGCGCTGCGCGGCAGCTCGTTTCTGGACCTGCACCCGGTGCTGCGCTACGCGACCGGCAACATCGGCTACCACCACGTCCACCATCTCAGCGTGCGCATTCCCAACTACAACCTGAAGAACGCCCACGAGAAGAGCGGGCTGTTCGATTCGGTCCCGGTGCTCACCTTCACCGACGGCCTGCGTTCGACCCGCCTGAAGCTGTGGGACGAACAGGCCGGCCGAATGGTGACCTTCGCCCAGGCCGAGCAGTCCCCGGCGGTCGCCGTGCCGGCGGCCGACC
Source organism: uncultured Solirubrobacteraceae bacterium (assembly GCA_964657875.1). Classification (GTDB taxonomy): domain Bacteria; phylum Actinomycetota; class Thermoleophilia; order Solirubrobacterales; family Solirubrobacteraceae; genus Palsa-465. Next base: position 7,546 of record CAZZWJ010000016.1, on the reverse strand, counting down.
CCACCGTCGCGGTGGCCGATCCCGCCTGAGCGGGATCTAGGAGACGACCCGAATGCGCCGGCTCACGACCGTCTGGGTCGTGAAGCCGATCGCGCTGGGCACGTACTGCAGCACGTAGGTGTTGGTGCCGGTCGGCTCGCCGGTGCTCACGATCTCGAACGAGCCGTTGCTCTTGGGTCGCGTCTGGGGCCCGTTGAAGCTCAGCTGCTGCAGCCCCGACGACGTGACCCGGTAGAGGATCAGCGAGCCGTTGGCGCCCTGCAGGGAGGCGGTGGGGGAGATCCGACCCGCCAAGAGGACCTTGCGGGTCGCCGTCGACACCTCGCGGGCGCGGGTGATGGTGATCTTCGGCGCCGCCGGCCGGGCGGTCACCGGCGCCGAGGTGGCGGTCGCCGAGCCCGTCGTGTCCTTGCCGGTGACGGCGCACACGATCCCCAGCGACGACCAGATCGCCCGCACCCGCAGGGTCGAGCCCGACCCGATGGGAATGTCGCCGTCGGCGAGCTCCCACTCGTAGGTGAAGGAGCCGGCACCGGCCGACCAGGTGCCGTTGGTGCAGGTGAGCGTCGAGCCGTAGGTCGACTGCCCGGTGATGGTGGGCGGGGTCGAGGCCGTCGGGGTGGCGTGCGCCTCGACGGCGGTGGCAGCGAACACGGCGAGCGCCGAGCCGGCTGCGAGCATTCCCTTCCACTTGCCGGTCCGCATCGCCAGAGCGTAGCGATCCCGCCCGCGCCGGGAGGGTGCGGGGCGCCGGTCGGTCATACCGCGAGGCGTGACAGCGACACCGCGTAGCGCTTGGCGTCATCGGTGAGCCACCGCTCCAGTGCCAGGCCGCCGGCGGCGAGGTCGTCACGGACGTCCTCGCGGGTGAACTTGGCGCTGATCTCGGTCCTCAGCTCCTCGCCGGCGGCGAACTCGACGCGGAGGTCGACGGCGGCCACGTACACCGAGCAGGGCCGCTGCGCGCGCAGGCGCATCTCGATCCAGGCGTGGGCGCGGTCATAGAAGGCGACGTGGGCGAAGTTCTCAATCGGGAAGTCGGCGTCGAGCTCGCGGTTGAGGACCGAGAGCAGGTTCAGGTTGAACTGGGCGGTGACGCCGGCCGCATCGTTGTAGGCGGCTTCGATGATGTGGGGGTCCTTGATCAGGTCGGTGCCGAGCAGCAGCCGGTCACCGCCCTGGAGCAGCTCGGAGATCCTGCGCAGCACCGTCCGGCGGGTTCCGGGCGCGAAATTGCCGATCGTGCCGCCGAGCAGCGCCACGAGCCGTGGCGTGTCGCCGTCTCTCACGACGCGTCCGAGCTGGCGCTCGAAGTCGCCGACGACGCCGTGCACCGTGAGCCCGGGGTAGTCGCGGGCGAGCGACCGCGCCGCGTCGTCGACGACCGTCGCGGAGACGTCGAGCGGGACGTAGCGACGCAGCGTGCCCGCGTCACGCATCGCGTCGAGCAGCACGCGGGCCTTCAGCGAGGCGCCCGCCCCGAGCTCCACGAGCTCGCCGGCGCCGGTCCGAGCGACGATCTCGGCGGCGCGGCGGCGGAGGATCTCCAGCTCGGCCCGGGTGGGGTAGTACTCGGGCTGCTCGGTGATCTCCTCAAACAGCTCGGAGCCGCGCGCGTCATAGAGGTACTTGGGCGACAGCTCCTTGAACGGGCGCGTGAGGCCGTCGAGCACGTCGTTGGCGAGCGCCTGCTCACGAGCGAGCGCGAGCGACATGCCGGTCTCGGTCACGGGAGGTCGCGGGCGAGTCGCACGCCGGAGAAGATCTGCCGGCGCTGTGGGAAGTCCCAGTTGCGAAACGATGCCGAGGCGACCCGGGCGCGGGTCGCCCACGAACCGCCGCGCAGGACGCGGTGCTCGCCGCCGAAGAAGACCTCGGAATACTCGGGATACGGATACGCGCGAAAACCGGGATAGCCGCCAAAGCAGCTGGCCGTCCACTCCCAGACGTCGCCGATCATGCCGCGGCAGCCGCACGGCGAGGTGCCCTCGGCGAGGCTGCCGGCCACCGCGACGCCGCCGCACAGCTGGTCGAGGTTGGCGTGGCGGCCCGGGGTCGGGGTCGCATCGCCCCACGGCTGAGGACACGAGCGGCCGCTCGCCGGGTCCCAGGTCGCGGCCGCCTCCCATTCCGGTTCGGTGGGCAGCCGCGCGCCGTGGGCGCGGGCGAACGCCTGCGCCTCAAACCAGGAGACGTGGATGACCGGACGACCGGGGTGCAGCACTTCCCACTCACCCAGCCGCCGTTCACCGGAGAGGTCCGCGTCCCAGCCGCCCGGGCGATCGATCGACTCGGCGGTGCGCCAGGCCCAGCCCTCGGCCGACCACCACTCCTCGCGCGCGTAGCCGCCGGCGGCGATCCACTCGCGCCACGCGCCGTTGGTGACGGGCGTGACGGCGATCTGAAAGCCCGCCAGGGCGACGCGGTGGCGGGGCCGCTCGTTGTCGTAGGCGAAGCCGTCGCCGGCGGCGCCGATCTCGCAGTGGCCGCCGGGAACCTCGACGAACTCCAGGCCGCTGAACGCCGGGGCGGCCGCCGGCGCGTCGATCGGCCGGGGCGTGAACCCCGACACCCCGGCGATCTGCATCGTCTGCAGCATCGTCTCGGTGTGCTGGTGCTCGTGGCGGACGATGAGCTCGGGGATCGCGCTGCCCGCGTCGCCGTGGGCGGCGAGCACCTCCAGGGCATGGGTGCGGACGTCGGCGAGGTACGCACGGGCCGCCTGCGCACCGAGGAAGTCAAGCGACCCGCGGTGCGCCCGTGGGGTCTCGAAGGCGTCGTAGGTGTGGGCGAGGTCCTCGCGCCGCATCGGACGCCCGCCGAGGCGGTGCACGATCCACAGGTCCTCGAAGGCGGCGATGTGGCCGAGATCCCACGCGAGCGGACTCATCAGCGTCGAGTGGACGCGCTCGAGCGTCGAATCGTCGATCGCCGCCACGAGCGCCAGCGTCCGCTCGCGGGCCTCGCCGAGCGCCGCGATCACCTCCGGCTCGCCGAGCTGGGCGGTCGCGGACATGGCCCGATGATCGCAGCCGGGGCCCCGCGGAAGTTGAAGCGATTCAGCCGCGCAGGCCGTAGCGCAGGTACAGCGACCCGTCCTGCTCAAGCGCCCAGCGCAGCGCGAGCTCGAGCGGCTGATCGAGCTCCAGACGGGTCGTGATCGTCCCCCCGTCGCCGCCCGCGAGCTTGGCGGCGAGCGTGAGGAAGAGCTCATCGCAGAGCCCCGCACCGGCGAGCTCGCCGAACACCGACGGACCGCCCTCGCACAGCAGCAGCCGCACGCCGTGCGTCGTGCGCAGGTCGGTGAGTACCGCCGCGAACGTGAGCGCGTCGGGGTCGCGGCGCTCGACGACGACGTTCGCCGCCACCGCATCGAGGTCGAGGTCGATCTCGGCGCTCGTGTAGACGATGAACGTGGAGGCGGGGTCGTCGAGCAGCGGGATCGCCGGGATCGAGCCGCGGGAGCTGATGGTGACCAGCGGCGGCTGGGCGGGGAGCGCGAGCCGGGCGCGCAGCGCGGCCACGTCGGGATCACGCGCGAGCGGGCCGTAGCGCTCGGCGCGCAGGGTGCCGGTGCCGGCGAGTACGGCGTCGGCGCAGCCGCGCAGGGCGTGGAACACGGCCCGGTCACCGGCGTCGCCCAGGCCCGTCGAGCCGCCGCCGACACTCGCCCGGCCGTCGGCGCTGGCCACGAAGTTCGCGACGGTGTAGGGCCGATCCGGCGGGGACGCCTCGGCGAGACGCAGCGCGCCGATCAACTCCGCGGGGTCGGCGGGAGCGGGATCGGGGAACAGCCGTCGCATCGGCGTCACACCCGGCGACCTTAGTGGGCCACCACTCGCTACGCTGCCCTGCCGATGGCCGCCACTCCCGACCGCAACCTCGCCCTCGAGCTTGTCCGCGTCACCGAGGCGGCGGCGCTCGCCTCGGCCCGGATGATCGGTCGCGGCGACAAGGAGGGGGCCGACGGCGCTGCCGTCGACGCGATGCGCGAGATCCTCGACACGGTGTCGATGGACGGCGTGGTGGTGATCGGCGAGGGTGAGAAGGACGAGGCCCCGATGCTCTTCAACGGCGAGCACATCGGCGACGGGACCCCGCCTCAGGTCGACATCGCGGTCGACCCGCTGGAGGGGACCCGGCTGTGCGCGCTCGGCATGCCCAACGCGGTTTCGGTGATCGCGCTGTCGGAGCGCGGCACGATGTTCAACCCCGGCCCGGTCTTCTACATGGAGAAGATCGCCGGCGGACCCGCGATCGCCGATCTGCTCGATCTCGATCGCCCGCTCGCCGACACCCTGCACCTGGTCGCCGAACGCAAGAATCGCGACATCCGCGACGTCGTCGTGGTCATGCTCGACCGCGAGCGACACCACGACGCGATGCGCGAGGTCCGGGAGGCGGGCGCCCGCGTGCGCCTGATCACCGACGGCGACGTCGCCGCCTCGCTGCTCGCGGTCTCTGAGAACTCGCCCGTCGACATCCTGTGGGGGATCGGCGGCACCCCGGAGGGGGTCATCTCGGCGGCCGCGATCAAATGCATCGGCGGGCAGCTGCTCGGGCGGCTGTGGCCGCGCAACGACGAGGAGCGGGCCGCTGCCGTCGCCGAGGGCTATGACCTCAAGCGCGTGCTCACCTGCAACGACCTCGTCCAGGGTGAGAATGCGTTCTTCTCGGCGACCGGCGTCACCGACGGCGACGTGCTGCAGGGCGTCCGGTACCACGGTGACAGCGGTGCCTCGACGGAGTCGCTGGTGATGCGCTCACGCTCGGGGACCGTCCGGCGCGTCTACGCCCGTCACGACCGCGCCAAGATGCGCGCGATGGGCGCCAGCTACGGCTGAGGGGTGCGGTTGGCGGCGGGGGCCGGCAGCGGCGGCTGACCAGCCGGCGGCTGCGGCTGACGATCGGCGAGCGTGCCGATCTTCGAGGGCTCGAGCCGCAGGTCGGCCAGGGAGCGCAGATAGGCGTGGGTGACGAGCACGTGGATCGCCGACTGGGTCATCTCATAGACGGGCGTCGAGAAGCCGGCGGCGATCGCGGGGTAGAAGTTCGCCACCTCGACCTCGATCCGGATCGCCCGGCGGTCTGAGGCCGGCGGCTCGTCCTCGGGCAGCCGGGTGACATCGAGCGACAGCCAGCCCGAGCCGCGCCCGGACCGGGCGACGAGCAGCCCGTCGCGGATCAGCCACCTCGCATGACCGCGATCGCCGTCCAGCGTGTACTCGGGGAGATCGAAGCGCAGCAGCGTGAGCGGCGCGAACAGCAGCACGACGCGCCGGGAGCTGTCGTCGTAGATGACGCGGATCAGCCCGAGCGTCACGCGTGTGAGGAACCGCCAGTAGGTGCGGCCGAGGTTCTCCAGGTTGGCGGGACGCCACAGGCGCTCCAGGTCGGTCGCGTCGAGCGTGAGCTCGGCGCTCTGCACCGAGCGGACCCGGCCCTCCCGGGTGATCACCGTCGAACGGCGCGGGGAGACGATCACCGAACGCGCGAGGCGCGGTCCGCGCGATCGTCGGCGCGTGAGCAGCGCGACCAGGACGGCCGCGAACAGGACGAAGGGGGCCAGCATCGGTCTCATTGTGACGGGGTCGGCTCAGCGCGCGAGCGCGTGCAGGGCGACGGATGCGCCGGGCGCGACATCGCCGTCGCCCCGGGGGATGATCGCGAGCGCGTCGGCGTGCAGCAGCGAGCTGAGGATGTGAGAGCCCTGTGCGCCGGTCACCCGGGCCTGCAGGGTGCCGTCGGCGTCGGGTCGGACGGTCACCCGCAGCGCCTGGTCGCGGCGCGGGTTGCGCCTCACCGCGACCGCGAGCCGCGCGCGGGGAGACGGCGGGCGGGGGATCGGTGCGCACTGCAGCGCGGCGAGCGATCCGGCGACGAACAGCGAGAACGTGACGACCGCGGACACCGGGTTGCCCGGCAGTCCGAAGACGAGCGTGTCGTCGGTTGTGGTGCCGAACCAGGTCGGCTTGCCGGGCTGCAGGGCCACGCCCCAGAACACCTCGCGCACGCCGAGGGCGGCGAGCGCCGGCTTGACGTGGTCGTGGGGACCGACCGAGACCCCCCCGGAGATGATCACGACGTCGCTGTCGGCGATCGCCTGCGCGAGCGCGGCGGTCGTGCGGGTGAGATCGTCGGGCACCTGGACGGCGTGCTGGATCGTGGCGCCGGCGCGGACCGCCAGGCCGCTGAGCATCGGCGCGTTGGAATTGTGGATCGCGCCGGGTGCCAGCGCCTGACCCGGCGCGCGCAGCTCATCGCCGGTGCAGAGCACGCTCACCCGGGGGCGACGGGCGACCGCGAGCTGCGCGGCGCCCGCGCTGACGGCGGCACCGAGCTCGATCGGCCCCAGGACGGTGCCGGCGTCGAGCACGGTCGCGCCGGCGGCCATGTCCTCGCCCGCGCCGCGGACGTGCTCCCCGGCGGTGACGGCGACCGACACCAGGACGCTGACGCCGTCGCTCTCGGTCTGCTCCTGGGGGACGACCGCGGTCGCTCCGGCCGGCATCGCGGCCCCGGTGGAGACGCGGATCGCCTCGCCCTCGATCAGCGTGTGGTCGGCCGGGGCCCCGGCGCGCGACTCGCCGGCGAGCGTCAGCCGTCGCCCGGCGCCCCCGTCGCGGATCGCGTAGCCGTCCATCGCCGAACAGGCGAACGGCGGTACGTCACCGGCGGCGAGCACGTCCTGGGCGAGCGCCTGTCCGCCGGCGTGCAGGACGTCGACGGTCTGTGCGGGCAACGGCCGGGTGGCCTGGAGGACGCGGTCGCGCGCGTCGTCGAGTGAGATCAGGGGCACCGGTTTTGCGAGCATATTGCGAGAATGCCCGTCACCCGGTCTGAGTCGGCGAGCAGGACCCGACGGGCCGGCGTGGTACACAACCGCGATGGCGCAGGATGCTCCTCGTTCCCAGCGGGCCCGGCCGGTCGCCGACGCGCCCGTCGACGCCCTGCTCGCGCGCACCGAGCAGATCGCGAAGGGCTGGGCGCTCGCGCTCGTCGAGCAGGCCCCGTTGCCCGCGGCGCCGGGGATCCTCACCGAGGCGTTCACGCGCGACGGGCCCCGCGTCTGCGATGCCGCGGTGCGGGCGCTCGCCGACGATCGCGATCTGCGGCGTCTGGCGCCCGGGGGGGCGCTGCGGCGTCTCACGGCCTCGATCGGGGAGATCACCGGCTGCCGGGGTCCGGGCGACGCCGCGCGCGTGGTCGACGCGCTGTCGGGCACGGTGTGGGCGGCGCTGCGCGAGGAGCTGCGGGCCCCCTCGCCGGATCTCATCACCGACCTCGCCGGACGGCTCGCGCTCGTGTGCGCGCTCATCCGCGATGCGGCGATCGAGGGTCCCTCGGGGAGCGGCCTGGAGGCGGTGCCCGCCGTGACCGCCGACGTCGAGCCCGAGGCGCCGCCACGCTGGGCTGCGGCCTCGCCGGCCGCTCCGTCTCCGGCGCCGGAGCGCGGGCCGGAGCCGCCACCCGCCGCTGCCGTGGGGGCGGGGCCGCCACTCGCCGCCGCATACCCGCCGGAGCCGCCACTCGCCGGCCCATACCC
>CAZZWJ010000015.1:0-19963 GCA_964657875.1 uncultured Solirubrobacteraceae bacterium | reverse complement strand
TGCCGGACGGCCCGGATCGTCGCCCCGGCGGTCACGTGGCCGCGGCGCGACAGCTCCGCCCGCAGGGCGAGGAGCGCGGTGTAGGTCGGCAGCGCGAACACGCGCTCACCGCCGGCGCCGGCGAGGGCGTCGTCGAGGGCGGCGGGCACGCCCGCCACGACGTGCAACCGCTCCTCGGGGATCCCGGCGTACTTCAGGCGCAGCGCGAGCTCGCCGGCGCGCGTGCCCGCGCAGGTCACCCGCCGGGCCCGCCCGGCGAGCAGCTCGAAGTCGGCGTCCCAGACCCACGAGATGTCGTGACCGTCGGCGGTGGCGTCGTTGAGGATGACGAGCAGGTCGAGCTCGGCGTCCTCGAGCGCGAGCGTGCGCAGCACCTCGTTGGCTCCGGCGGGGTTCTTGATCAGCAGCAGCGACAGCGTGTGCTCGCCGATCGGGATCCGCTCGGCGCGCCCGAACGCCGCCCCGACCCGGCCCAGGCCGTCGGCGATCGCGTCCGGCGTGACCCCGAGCGCGAGGCACAGCGTGGCCGCCCCGAGCGCGTTGTAGACGTTGTAGAGCCCGGGGAGGGGCAGCGACACGGTGACCGTGCCCGCGGGGGTGACCAGCTCGAAGCGGGCCGATTCGGTGCCGCGCAGGCGGACGTCGACCGCGCTCACCGACGGGTCGGGCCGGCGGCTGTCACAGCGCGGGCAGTGGTAGACGCCGAGATGGCCGAGGTAGACGGCGTCGTAGACGTAGGCGGCCCCGCAGCGCCGGCAGTGGGTGGAGTCGGCGGCGTGCTGCATCTCCGGGGCGGCGAGTGCCCGGTCCTCCACGCCGAAGTAGGTGACGCCGGCCCGGTCGCGGCCGAGGTCGGCGATCAGCGGGTCGTCGGCGTTGAGGGCGAGCGTCGTCGTCGCGGGCAGCGCGGTGACCATCGCCGCCCAGCGATCGGCGATCGTCTCAAGCTCGCCGTAGCGGTCCAGCTGATCCCGGAACAGGTTGCCGAGCAGCATCGCCCGGGGCGCGAGCGCGGGCGCCACCGTGTCCAGCCAGAACTCGTCGACCTCGAACAGACCGAGCTGCCCGTCGATCCGTCCCCCGCGGCTGCTCGCGTGGGCGAGCGTCGAGGCGACCCCCGAGGCCATGTTCGCGCCCGCCCGGTTGTGGACGAGACGGTGGCCGGCGTGCTGGAGGACCGCCGCCGCCATCGCCGCGCTCGTCGTCTTGCCGTTGGTCGCCGAGATCACGGCGTTGCCCTGCGACAACCGCGCGGCCAGCCGGGAGATCGCGTCGGGCTCCAGGCGGGTGAGGACCTTGCCGGGCAGGCTCGTGCCCCCGCCGCGGCCGACCGTCCGCGCCAGGCGGCCGACGGCGCGGGCGGTCGCCACCTTCGCGTCCAGGGCGCTCATGAGGCGGCGGCGGCGGGCGCCGCTCCGGTCTCGGCGACCGACCACGGATCGGGCTCGGGGCCGGCGGCGGGCACGATCACCCGCATCGCCCCCGGCGCCACCGAGATCCGCACCGGCAGCTCGGCGATCGGGTCGCCGTCGGCGTAGAGCTGAAACGGCCGGGAGGCGGCGATCTCGATGCTCCGCGCCCGCGCCGTCTCGACGACCGGCTGGTGGACATGGGTGCCGGCGAACACGGTCGGCATGAGCGCCAGGAAGCGCCACCGCGGAAGCTCGGAGATGATGACGATGTCGAGCTGGCCGTCGTGGAGGTCGGCCGCGGGGGCGAGCTGCATCCCGCCCCCGTAGGAGCGCGAGTTGGCCGCCGCCACCGTGTAGCCGTCGATCGTCCGCGGGCGTCCGTGGTCGATGGAGACCGTGAACGTCGCCGCGCGCCAGCCGAGCAGCGCCCGCAGCGCGCCGTACGCGTAGACGAGCTTTCCGCGCACCAGCCGGGTCTCGTTGGCGATCCGGTTGGCGTCGGAGTCAAAGCCGCAGGAGGCGATGCCGATGAACGTGCGGCCGTTGACCTCGCCGAGGTCGAGCGCCCGGGGGGCGCCGGTGGCGAGCACCGTGCAGGCGGCGGCCGGCTCCAGCGCGATCCCCAGCGACCGCACGAAGTCGTTGCCCCGGCCACCGGGCAGCACGCCCATGATGCCCTCACCACCGCGCAGGCCGTCGGCGACCGCGCCGATGAGGCCGTCGCCGCCGAAGGCGACCGAGATCTCACCGCGGGCGGCGGCCTCCCGGGCGAGGATGCGGGCGTGGGGCAGGTCGCGGGTCTCGGCGATCCGGTGGGTGAGCCCCAGGCGGGTGAGCTGCGCCTGCACGGCGGGCAGCGAGCGGCGGACCTGGCCGCCACCCGCCAGGGGGTTGTAGATCACGCACAGCGCCTCGGTCATCGGCTCTGGGTGACGAGGTCATGCAGGGTGTCGGCGATCGCGACGGGCGCCGGGTCCCGGGCACGGGCGGCCTGCTCGCGGGTGCTGACGCCGGTGAGCACGATCGCGCCGTCCAGGCCGGCGGCGTGGGCTCCGGCGAGATCGGAGTCCAGCCGGTCGCCGATCATGAGCGCCCGTCCCGGCTCCAGACGGTCAAGCGCGGTCTGGAAGATGACGGGGTCGGGCTTGCCGGCGTTGCGTGACGTCTGCTCGGTGGCGTACTCCAGTCCCGCGATCACGAGGCCGGTCCCAGGGTAGGGGCCGTTCGCGGTCGGATAGGTGCGGTCGCGCCCGGCGCAGATCATCTCGGCGCCGGCCAGCACCGCCTGGGTGGCGATCCGCAGCTCGTCGTAGGTGAGCTGGGCGTGGGCGGCGACGACGACGAGCTCGGCGTGCGGCGCGCGGTCGGTGTGGTTGACGATCCGCTGGCCGGCGTCCGCGACGTGGCGGTGGATCGCCGCTGAGCCGACCACGTAGGTGGGGATCGACGGGCCGCGCTGGGCGAGCAGGAACTGAAGCGCCGAGCCGACGGTGACGACCTCGCCCAGCGACGCCTTGACCCCGAGCGACCACAGCGTGCGGACGTACTCCTCGGGAGCCCGGGCGGCGTCGTTGGTGACGAACGTGATCGTCTTGCCACCCGCGCGGAGCAGCGTGAGCGCCTCCGCGGCCCCGGGGGTCAGCTCCGCGGAGACCCACACGCACCCGTCGAGGTCAAGCAGGACGTGGTCGTAGGTGGCGAGCAGAGGGGAGAGGGGCATGACGACCCACGGATTATGCCCACGCACGCCGGCCGCTCAGTCGCCGGACAAGATCCCATCCACGGTTGCTTTTCCTGCAGCTTCACGGGCACAATGCTGCCGAAGGTGAGCGCCGGGACTAGTACTCCCGACGCTCGAGCCTTCGCAGTTGCCCTGGCCCCCGACGAGATTGGAGCTCGCCGAATGGTCTTCAAGGCAGGTTGAACCCAAGGCGGAGGGTCACGTCTCGTGGCCCTCCGCCGATTCCTATCGGTCCCTCACGTCGAAGCCTTGAATCGTCCAGCAGGACTAGACCTGTATTCAGGTTCTGGGCCCATCAGCCGATCGCATGGGCATGAGCTGTCAACGGCCCAGGCTCACCGCTGTGCTGACCACGCTTCTCGGCGCTGCGGTGGGGCTGCTTCTGTACTCCTCGGGACTCAACCACTGGTCCTGGGGCTCGTTGATCGTCATCGCGCTGTTCAGTGCCGGCAGCGAGCTCCTCGCCACCCGAGTCGACAGCGGTTCGTACATCTCAGGGAGCGTGATCGGGATCATCCTCACCGCGGTGCTCTACGGCCCCGGACCCGCGTCGGCGCTGGGAGTCCTGGTCATGTGCGTGGGATGGCTGAAATCCCGCGAGGCCGGGTGGCAGTTCCTCGGCAACGTCACGACCATGGCCTGGTTTCCGCTGATCGTCGCCCTGGGATTTCATGCGGCAGTCGCCGGAGTCTCGCGTGCCGATCCGATCTTCTACTTCGCCGTCTTCTGCGCGTTCCCCGCGGGGATTGCGCTCAACGTCATGAGCGTCGTCGCGTACGCGCGACCCTGGGAGGGTGTCGCCGATGCTTTGCGCGCCGGCGCGGACATGGTCCGGCCGCTGCTCTCCGCCGAGCTGTTCTCGGCGATGCTCACGGTGGCGGCCGCGTGGCTGGTCGTCCATCTGCACTTCATCGGCCTCGTCATGTTCGGCGCGGTGTTCGCGATCTTTCAGTACCTCATCGGCGAGCTGCTCACCTCCCGCCGGCGCGGCGAGCTGCTGCAACGGATCGCGACCACCGACGAGCTCACCGGCCTCGGTAACCGCGAGCAGTTTCGCCAGTCGGTCGAGGAGCGGATCGCCGCCGACGCCGAGACGCCCTTCTTCGTGCTGCTCATGGACCTCGACCGCTTCAAGGAGGTCAACGACACGCTCGGGCACTCCTACGGCGATCAGCTGCTCAGCAACCTCGGACCTCGGCTGCAGACCGCGATCGGGGCCGGGGGCGTGGTGGCAAGGCTCGGTGGCGACGAGTTCGGGATCCTCCCCGGCGTCGAGGTCGACGAACTCAGTGCGCTGGAGGCGGCGACCTGCCGGCTGCTGAAGGTGATCGCCGAGCCGTTTGAGGTCGACGAGCTGTCGCTGGAGGTCGGCGCCTCGATCGGGGTCGCGCACTATCCGCGGGACGGCGAGGACTCCCAGGCGCTGCTGCGCTGCGCCGACATCGCGATGTACGCGGCCAAGGAGGCCCAGGCCGACATCAAGCATTACGCGGCCGATCAGAACAACCATTCGATGCGGCGCCTGTCGCTGCTGTCGGGCATCCGCCGCGCGCTCGCCGGCGGCGAGCTCGTCGTCCACTACCAGCCGATCCTCGACCTCGAACACCGGCGGGTGATCGGGGCCGAGGGCCTCGTCCGCTGGGAGCATCCCGAGCACGGGCTGATCGCGCCCGGCTCGTTCGTGCATTCGGTGGAGCAGAGCGGTCTGATCGGCCCGCTCACCCGCCAGGTGCTGAAGACCGCGATCAGCGGCTGCGCGCAGTGGCGACGCGACGGCCGGGAGATGTCGGTCTCGGTGAACCTGTCGGTGCGAAACCTCCTGGACCGCGACCTTCCCCGTGACATCGAGCGGCTGCTCGCCGAGCACGAGCTGCCCGCCGCGGCGCTGCAGCTGGAGATCACCGAATCGATGATCATGAGCGACCCGGATCGGGCGCTGGCGACCGTGGGGCGCCTGTCCACGCTCGGGGTGCGGCTGTCGGTCGACGACTTCGGCACCGGCTACTCGTCGCTGGCCAACCTGCGCCGGCTGCCGATCAACGAGCTGAAGATCGACCGCTCGTTCGTCTCACCGATGCTCGCCGACGAGAGCGACCTCATCATCGTGCGCTCGACGATCAACCTGGGACACGATCTGGGCCTGCGGATCGTGGCCGAGGGCGTGGAGGACGGTCCGACGCTCGAGCGCCTCGCCGCGCTCGGCTGCGATCTCGCTCAGGGCTACCACCTCAGCCGGCCGATGTCCGGTCCCGCGTTTGACGCCTGGCTGGCCGAGAACCCGCGTGACGTCGTGCCGTCGCTGAAGAAGATTCCCCGCGCCACCCCGCTGCCGGCGGGCTGGACGACGACGACCTCGGGTCTCGTCGTCGCGTCGCCCGCGCCGTAGTCGGCGGTCTTCAGAACAGGGCGCCCTGCGCGGCGGGCGTCGGTGGATCGAGGCAGTCGGGCGCGTCGTGGCGGGCGTCGTTGACCGCGAAGCCGACCTCGGTGAGGCGGGTGCGCTGGGCCGGCAGACCGGTGAGCAGCTCCGGCAGGGCGGCGGGCGCGGTGTGGGGATCCAGCCACGCGGCTTCCTGGGCGGGGTCGAGGATCACGGGCATCCGATCGTGCAGGTGGACCATCGCCTCGTTCGCCGGCCGGGTGATGATCGCGCAGGATGCCAGCGGCTGATCGTCGGGTCCGCGCCAGCTCGACCACAGCCCCGCGAACGCGAACAGACCGCCGTCGTCGCGGGTGATGTGAAACGGCCGCTTGCGGCCACCAGCATCGGGATCCCGGTGCCATTCATAGAACCCGTCGGCGGGGATCAGACAGCGAAAGCGAGCGAACGCGGCGCGAAACGCGGGCTTGTCGGCCACCGTCTCACAGCGGGCATTGATCAGCCGGGCGCCGATCTGGGGGGAGTCGGCCCAGCTGGGCACCAGACCCCAGCGCAGCAGCTCACCGCGAGGGGCGCCGGCGCGGTCGCTGGTCACCGCGAGCACCTCGTCGGTGGGGGCGACGTTGAACCGCGGCCGGATATCGATCGCCGCCCCGACCGGGAAGCGTCCCCGCAGCCGCGACGGGTCCGCGAGCGCCAGGCTGTAGCGACCGCACACGGCGCCCGGCCTCAGCGCGTGCGCGCCGCCAGCTTCTCCGAGCGTTCGGCCTGCGCGCGCTTCTGGCGCCGGCGCCCGAAGAGGATGAGCACCACGAAGGCGACGATCACGAGCAGTACGCCGTAGAAGATCCGCAGGTCGAAGGACAGCCCACCGGTGAGCGCCGAGATCCCGGTGATGATGCCGAAGCCGGTCGCGAGCACGGCGATGATCGCCACCAGCACGATCACGATGCCGCGGATGCGGGCCAGGGTGCCGGCGCTCGACGGGGGGGCGACGATGCCCATCACCCGCAGTCCCCACAGCTGGCGGTTGGTCGGGCCCTCGACGCCGAGGCGCTCGGTCGCCCGCCGCAGATCGTCGGGCCGGCGCTCGGCGAGCGCGAGCGATGCGTCGGCCATGCGCCGCAGCTGCAGGCGCTCCTGGGGACGCGCGGCGGCGATCGCGCGCTGGAAGTGGGCACGGGCCTTCTTGGCGTCGTAGCGCTCGGCGGCGCGGGCACCGAGGATCGCCTGGGCGGCGGACTTGTACCGAGTCTCGGCGATGAGCTCCTCGTCGGTGCGGGTCTCCATCTGCTGCATCGCGGCGAGCTGACTGCGCTGCTCGACGCGCATCGTGCGCTGCTGCTTGGGCATGGCCCGCAGTCTATCCCCGGCTCCGCACGCTCAGCCGTCCTCCAGGACCTCGATCCCGAGCGCCTGCGCCCAGACTCCGGCGGACCCCACGAGATCCGGCCAGGGCAGCGCCACGCCCCGCAGCTGGGTCACGCCCTGCAGCCCGTCCAGCCGGCAACCGCGCAGCTCACAGCGGTGCAGCCGCGCCCCGCGGAAGTCGGCCTCGCTGAGGTCGCAGTCGGTGAAGCGCACCGCGTCGAGCTGGGCCTCCAGGAAGTCGGTGGCGACGAGCACGCAGTCGGTGAAGCTCACCCGCTCCAGGCGACAGCCGGCGAAGGAGGCGAGGTCGATCCGCGAGCTCTCGATCGTGACGTCGCGCAGCACGCCGTCGTTGATGGCGATCCCGGTGAGGCGACAGGTGCGCACGTGGACCCGCCGCCACGCCGCCCGCGCGCCCAGGCGGGCATTGGCCAGATCACAGCTCGACAGCTCGGCATCGGTGAGCTCGAGCCCCGACAGCTCGGCGCCCGGCAGGCGGGTGGCCTGCAGTCGCACCGTGCGCAGCGTGAGCTCGGGCGCCTGCAGGCCCGTCAGATCCTCGTCGCCGATCGTGACCTCCTCGTGGCCGGCCTCGGCGTGCAACGCGCCGGGAGCGAGCGCGGTCAGCTGCGCCAGGAGCACCGGCGGGCGGGGGAAGGGGCCGGGGACGAACGCCACCGTCAGGCCTCAGCCGACCACCGGCGCGATCACCCGGCCGCCGGTCGCCGTGACCGCGGCGACGGCGAGTGCGGCGCACGTGAGCAGGAACGGCCCGCCCACCCCGATCGGTCCGATCAGCGCACCGGAGAGCGCTGACCCGCCGGCGACGCCGGCGACGAGCGCCGCCGAGACCCAGGTGAACGCCTCGGTCTCGGTGCCGTCGCTCACGACCCGGCCGACGAGCGCGTACTGACAGGAGAAGACGGGGGCGACGGTGAGCCCGGTGAGCAGCGCGCCGGCCACCCCCGCCGGGATCGAGCGGGCGAAGACGAGCGGCAGCGCGCACACGACCGCGACCGCGAGCAGCGCGCGGTAGCGCTGTGGCAGCGAGCCGCGCCACCGCCGCGATCCGTAGACCAGCCCGCCGATCACCGAGCCGAGGCTCCACATCACGAGCAGCAGCGCCGTCGACGCGCTGGAGCCGGCGTGCAGCGCCAGCGACGGCAGCCCGACGTCGACCGAACCGATCGAGACGCCCATCAGCGCCACCGGTGCGAGCAGGGCGCGCAGCTGCGGGTGGGCGGCCAGCAGGCCGTGGCGGGTGAGGGGCGCGGGGGTGGGGGCGACGCGACTGACCGGGGTGCTCACGAACAGCGCGGTCCCGATCACGACCACCACGGCGCACAGCAGCAGCGCCAGCGACGGGGAGCCGACGGCGATTACGATCCCGACGAGCAGCGGCCCGATGATGAAGACGAGCTCCTGGATCACCGATTCCAGCGCGTAGGCGCTCTCCCGGACCTCGTGGTCGCTGAACACGATGCCCAGCAGCGCCCGGATCGACGGGGCGATCGCCGGCTGAGCGGCGCCGATCACGCAGGCGAGCCCGACGAGCGCCCCGCCCGGAGCGCGTGACCGGGCGGCGAGCACGAGGACGACGAACAACACCGCCTGGGCGACCGCGCAGGGCGCGAGCACGCGGGTGCGGCCCAGACGATCGACGAGCCGACCCTGCAGGGGTCCGGCGGCGGCCGTGGACAGCGCCCCGCCGCCGACCGCGAGCCCGGCGATCGCGTAGGAGCGGGTGACGTGGTGGACGAGCAGCAGCACCGAGAGCGTCGACATTCCCTGCGGCAGCCGCGCGAGCACGCCGGTCGCATACAGACGCCGCGCCCCCGGGGCGGCGAGCACGGTGCGGTAGCGGGTGAACACCGCAGAAGCGTAATCGCGAGCATGATGGGGGAGCTGCGACAGCCAACCACGGGAGACCACCATGCCGAGCCGAGACCTCATCCGCATGACCGCCGACGAGGTGACGGCATTCCTGATCGAGCAGCGCACCCTCATCTGCGCCAGCGTCAACGCAGCGGGGCGCCCGCACCTGATGCCGCTCTGGTACGTGCCCGACGGTCACGAGCTTCTCTGCTGGACCTACGGGGCTTCCCAGAAGGTGGTCAACCTTCGCCGCGATCCCCGGGCAACACTCCAAATCGAGGCGGGTGACTCATACGAGCGGCTGCGCGGGGTCATGGTCGAAGCGGATGTCGAGATCATCGACGACCCGGAGCGCACCGCCGAGATCGGCCTGCGAGTCGCGCTGCGCTACGCGCCCGGCGACCTGTCGCCCGCGGACGCCCCGCCGGAGCTCAAGCAGTTCATCGTCCGACAGGCCCAGAAGCGCGTCGCGATTCACTTCACCCCGACGCACACGGTGAGCTGGGACCATCGGAAGCTCGGAGGTCGCTACTAGGGTCGACCCGTGCGAGCTACTCTCGGGTTCGGAGACGGCAAGACCGCAATGTGGCTCGCAACGATGAAGCTCCTCACGTCCAGCCTTCGCCGCGTCCGCGCGACGGGTTCACGGCGTTGCTGATCTACTCGATGGGCGTCTCGGTGGACGGCTTCATCGCCGACCGCGCGGGCCGCTTTGAGTGGACGGTCCCTGACGATGAGCTCTTCGGCTTCCATCTGGAGCGGGTGCGCGGGCTCGGCGGTGTCCTGTGCGGCCGCCGGCTCTACGAGACGATGCGGGTGTGGGAGACGGATACCTCGCTGCGCGACACCGAGCTGCACACCGCGTTCGCCGACGTCTGGTGCGCGCTCCCGAAGGTCGTCTTCAGCCGCACGCTCGACAGCGTGCAGGGCAATGCGCGGCTCGCCGCGGCGTCGGTCGCGGAGGAGGTCGCCGCCGCGCTCGCCGCGACGGACCGGCATATCGAGATCGGCGGCGCCGGCCTCGCCGCCGCGGCGATCAAGCTCGGTCTGATCGATGAGCTGCGCATCTTCCGCTGTCCGATCGTCGTCGGTGGCGGCACGCCGTTCCTGCCGCCGGTCACCGAGGACATCCCGTTGGAGCTCATCGAGACCAGGACGTTCGCCTCGCGGGTGATCTACGAGCGCTACCGCCGACCGGGCTGACTTTCGCCGCCTCGGTGTACATAAGCTCGATTATCGAGCGTTGATGATCGCAGCGCTTCTGACCCGGTGTCCTGCACCGGCCGGCGTCGCTCGGATGCCGAGCGTCTCGCCGGTCAGTCGGTGTGTGGCCCGGCCCGGAGTCCGTCGAGGACGAGCTCCAGGTGACGTCGCCAGTCCCATTCGCCGGCGGACATGGTGGCGCTGACACCGCACATGAGCATCGGGATGTCGACGGCGCTGATGTCCGGGCGCATGGTTCCCGCCTGCTGAGCGCGGTCGATGAGCACCTGAGCCGCCGCCTGCAGCTCAAAGCGGATCGGCCCCACCGCCAACCACGTGACGCGGCCCGACCGGGTCAGCGCGTCCTGCGCGGCGGCGTCGGCCGCCGCAACCTCGGCCCCGCGGCGCAGCACGTCGGCGAACACCGCGAAGGGTTCGCCGTCCTCGCGGGCGACGCCGTCTCGGGTCACCTCGAGGATCTGCTCGAACTTGCGCTCCACGAGCGCCATCATCAGCGCCTCCTTGGTGGCGAAGTGGCGGTAGAGGGTGCCGACGCCGAGGCCGGCGCCCGCGGCGACGTCGTCCATCTGCGTGTCGATGCCCCGCGCGGCGAACGCCGCGGATGCGGCGGCCATGATCCGGGCCCGGTTGCGGGCCTTGTCGGAGCGCTCGGCCCGTCCGGGTGGCGGCGAGCCCGCACGTTCTGCCGGCGCGGCGGCGGCGGGAGCGTCTGATGGAGGCTGAGGACGGGACATGACCGGAGGGTTCACAGGACCCCTTGACAAGCGGAGTCACGGTTCCGTATGTTGACAGATCGATAACCGGAGTCAACGTTCATCTTTACGGGAATACCTTCGTCCTATGAATCAGAGCCAGAAGAACCGGGCGCTCATCCTGCTTGCCCTCACCCAGTTCATGATCGTGATCGACGCCTCGATCACCAACGTCGCGCTGCCGACCATCGGCCGTGACCTGCGCATCAGCCAGACCGACCTCAGCTGGATCGTCAACGCCTACACGCTCACCTTCGGCGGCTTCCTGCTCCTCGGTGGACGCCTGGCGGACCGCATCGGCCGTCGCCGGATGTTCGTCGTCGGTCTCGCCGTCTTCGGAATCGGGTCTCTGCTCGGCGGTCTCGCCGGGTCCTCCAACTTCCTCGACGGTGCCCGCGCGCTGCAGGGCATCGGCGCGGCGCTGGTCGCTCCGGCGGCGCTCTCGCTCGTCACCACGATCTTCGCCGAGGGCGCGGAGCGCAACCGCGCGCTCGGCGTGTGGGGCGCGGTGAGCGGTGCCGGGGGCGCCGTCGGCGTGCTGCTCGGCGGCGTCCTCACCCAGATCGACTGGCGGCTCGTGCTGTTCGTCAACGTCCCGATCGCGGTGGTCGCGATCCTCGCCGCCCCGCGCCTGCTTCCGGAGGGCAAGGATCCGACCGAGGTCACGGGCTTCGACATCCCGGGGGCGGTGAGCGGCACCGTCGGACTCGGCGTGCTCGTGTACGCGATGGTGAAGGCGAGTCAGGATGGATGGGGTTCGACGACGACCATCACGCGTCTCGCCGTCGCCGTCGTGTTGCTCGGGGCCTTCGTGATCATCGAGCTGCGCACCCGCCATCCGCTGCTGCCCTTCTCGATCTTCCGCCTGCGCACCCTGCGTGGCGCCAACATCGCGGGGATCCTCACCGGCATGGCGCTGTTCTCGATGTTCCTGTTCATCTCCTACTACCTGCAGTTCGTGCTCGGCTACAGCGCGATCGCGACCGGTGTCGCCTATCTGCCCCTGGCCACCATGATCATCGTCAGCGCCGGGATCGCCTCCCAACTGGTGACTCGGCTCGGCTTCAAGCCGACGCTCATCGGCGGGCTGATCCTCGTCGCCGTCGGCCTGCTCTGGTTCTCGCGCATCAGCGTGCACGGCACCTACCTCGCCGACGTGCTCGGTCCGTCGATCCTCGCCGGGCTGGGTCTCGGCTTCACGTTCGTGCCGGTCACGATCGCCGCGGTGACGGGCACCACCGGCCCGCAGGCGGGCATCGCGTCGGGCCTCATCAACACCTCCCAGCAGATCGGCGGCGCGCTCGGCGTCGCGATCCTGGTGTCGGTGTCGAGCTCCCGGATCGCCGGCTTCGGCCGGGCTGCGGGGACCCACGCCGCGCTCGTCTCCGGCTACTCGCGCGCCTTTCTCATCGGCTCGGGCTTCGCGGTGCTCGGCGCGCTGCTGACGGCGGTGATCGTCTCCGGCAAGGATTCCCGCGAACAGGCCGAGGCCGCGCGTCGCGGCGAGGCTCCGGCGGTCGCGGTCTGAGGCGGATCGCCGGTCCGTTGTGCAGGTCGGTGGCGCGCGGTCAGGCGAGCAGCGCGAGCTTGCCTCCGGGATGGCCGCCCTGCAGGTACGCGAGCGCCTCCCTCGCCTCGGCGAGCGGGTAGGTGCGGGCGATGGGCACGACGAGCTCGCCGGCGGCCGCGAGGCCGATCAGGTGGGCCCGGACCCCGTCGCGAAACGCGGCGCTGGCCGGCATCGCCCCGCCGATCGCCGTGATGGCGTCCCGCTCGGCGCGGGCCATCGCGGCGATGGTGACGATCCGGGCGCGGTCGGCGACGAGCGCCAGACTCACGTCGACCGCCTCGTCGGTGCCGACGGTGTCCAGGGCCGCGGCGACACCGTCCGGGGCGAGCTCCCGCAGGCGGCCCTCGAGGCCATCACCGTAGGCGACCGGAGTCGCCCCGAACCGCCGCACGACGTCGAAGCTCGACGGTCCGGCGGTACCGATCACGCGGACCCCCAGCAGACGGGCCTGCTGCAGCACACTGACCCCGACCGCTCCTGACGCCCCGTGCACGACCACGGTATCCCCGGCCGCGACCCCCGTCACGTGGAGCATCTCAGCGGCGGTCGTCCCGGCGAGCAGCAGGTTGGCGGCGGCCGGATGCTCGAGCGTCTCCGGCTTGGCGAACACGTCGGCGGCCGGCACGGTGATCCGCGTCGCGTACCCGCCGCTGACCCGGAAGGCGAGCACCTCATCCCCGACGGCTCCCCCACCCGACGCGAGCTCCGTATCGGGTCCCAGCTCGCTCACGACGCCCGACAGCTCAAAGCCGACGCCGACCGGCTCGGTGAAGTCACCGTTGGCGATCCGCTTGTGGTCGGCCGGGTTGACCCCCGCGGCGCGGACTTCGATGGTGACCTCGCCCGCCCCGGGTGGGGCGACATCGACCCCCACGAAGTCCAGAACCTCGAGTCCGCCGGGTCGGACGGCGATCCAGTGGTGGGCCGTGTCGTTGCTCATGGTGGCGTTCACTCTCGGTTCGGTGGCGTGGGACCCCGACCCTATCCGCCGCCGACCTGCTCACCGTCGCCGCGCGGTGACCTCACCGCCGGGGGACCGCTTCGGCCGTTGCCACGGGCCACGACCGAGCTCGCACGTCAGATCGGGCGCATCCGGGTAGGAGCGCGGTCAGGATGACGTTTGTGGTGGCGTTCTGCGCGTTGGCGATGACGGGGATCATCTGGTACGTCCAGCTGGTCCAGTACCCGTTGTTCGCGCACGTCGGCGCCGACACGTGGTTCGCCTACCACGCCGAGCATGAGCGGCGCACCGGCTGGGTGGTCGCGCCGCTGATGATCGGGGAGCTGGGCGGCGCCGCGGTGCTCGTGGTCATCGGTCATCACGAGGTCCTCGCGGTCGCCGGGCTGCTTCTGGCGGCGACGACCTGGGTCCTCACCTTCACCCTGGCGGTCCCGCTGCACCGGCGACTGAACCGCGACCATGACGCGGCGATGATCGCCCGGCTGGTGCAGATCAACTGGCTGCGGACCGCGGTGTGGAGCGCCCATGGGGTGATCGCGCTCGTACTGCTGTAAAGACGGGGGTCGGTCGGTGGTGTCACGTGGGCGGCCCACGAAGGAAGGTCCCCGCGGGGGGCGAAGCGCCAGACGACCGGCGCCCACGTAGTACCGTGCACACGCCGATGCGCCGCTTCGCCCAGATCGACGTGTTCGGTGACGCCCTCGGCGACGGCAACCCGGTTGCGGTGGTGATCGACGGCGCGGGGCTGTCGAGCGAGCAGATGCAGCGCTTCGCGAGCTGGACGAACCTGTCGGAGACGACGTTCCTGCTCCCGCCGCGTGAGCCGGGGGCCGACTATCGGGTGCGGATCTTCACCACGTCGCGCGAGCTGCCGTTCGCGGGGCACCCGACGCTCGGCTCCGCGCACGCGTGGGCCCAGGCCCACGACGCGTCGGCGCGCACGTCGATCGTCCAGGAGTGCGAGGCGGGGTTGATCGAGCTGCGGCGGGTCGATGGGCGGCTCGCCTTCGCCGCCCCTCCCCTGCTGCGCTCCGGGCCCCTGGACGTCGCGACGCTCGCCGAGGTGAGCGCAACGCTCGGCATCGACGCGGCCGACGTCGTCGACCATGCGTGGACCGACAACGGACCGGGCTGGGCGAGCGTGCTGCTGCCCGGCGCCGACCGGGTGCTCGCCCTCACCCCTCGCGCCCGCCGGGAGCTGGACATCGGCGTCGTCGGCCTGCATCCCGACGGCACCCCGGAGCTGCGGGCGTTCGTCACCGACGCCGGAGTCGACGAGGATCCGGTCACCGGCAGCCTCAACGCCGGCGTCGCGGAATGGCTGCTGGACACCGGGCGCCTCACCGCGCCCTACACCGCCCGTCAGGGCACCGCGCTCGGGCGCCGCGGCCGTATCCACGTCGATCGTGATCCTCAGGGCACGATCTGGGTCGGCGGTCAGACCGAGACCCGGATCCGAGGCGACGCGTCGCTCTGAGCCGGGCGCCCCGGCCGAGCCGCTACAGGGAGCTGGTGGAACGCGCCTGCGCCGCCGCGAACACCGCGCGCTCGACGGCGTTGACGTCCCGGACGGCACCGGTGTCGGCGGAGGTCGCCATCGCCGCGTAGGCACGCAGCGCCGGGGAGACGACCCGGTCGCGCGCCCTCGGGACGTACCCGCCGCCGGCCTCCAGCGCCTCGCGGCGTTCTCCGAGCTCCTCCTCGGAGACCTCCAGCGCGATCCGCCGCGCCGGGATGTCGATCGTGATCGTGTCGCCGTTCTCGACCAGGGCGAGGGCCCCACCGGACGCCGCCTCGGGTGAGACGTGGCCGATCGACAGGCCCGAGGTGCCGCCCGAGAAGCGCCCGTCGGTGATCAGCGCGCACGCCTTGCCCAGGCCCTTGGCCTTGAGGTAGGAGGTCGGGTAGAGCATCTCCTGCATGCCGGGGCCGCCGCGGGGTCCCTCGTAGCGGATGACGACCACATCCCCCTCACGGACCCCGCCGTCGAGGATCACCTGGACGGCGTCCTCCTGGGACTCGACGACGACCGCCGGGCCCGAGAAGCGCAGGATCGACTCATCGACGCCGGCGGTCTTCACGACCGCACCGCGCACGGCGATGTTGCCGTAGAGGATCGCGAGGCCACCGTCGACCGAGTAGGCGTGGGCGAGGTCGTGGATGCAGCCCGCGGCGGCGTCGGTGTCCAGTGACTCCCAGCGCTCTGACTGCGAGAACGCCGTGGCGGAGCGCACGCAGCCGGGGGCGGCATGAAAGAGCTCCAGCGCGGTCGCCGTGGTCGCGCCGCTGCGGATGTCCCAGTCGTCGAGCCACTTCTCGCAGCTGTCGGCGTGGACGGCGTGGACGTCCTCGCGCAGCAAGCCGGCGCGGCGCAGCTCCCCGAGCAGCGCGGGGATGCCGCCGGCGCGGTGGACGTCCTCCATCAGAAACGTGCCGTTGGGGGCGACCTTGCACAGGCACGGCACGCGGCGCGAGAGCGCATCGATGTCGGCCATCGTGAAGTCGAGCTCGGCCTCCTGGGCGGCGGCGAGGATGTGCAGGACCGTGTTCGTCGAGCCGCCCATCGCGATGTCGAGCGTCATCGCGTTCTCAAACGCGGCCCGGGTGGCGATCGCCCGCGGCAGCATGGCCGCGTCGTCGCCGTCGTAGTAGCGGTGACACAGGTCGACGATCGTCGCGCCCGCCGCCTCAAAGAGCCCCCGCCGCGCGGTGTGGGTGGCCAGCGTCGAGCCGTTGCCCGGCAGTGCGAGGCCGAGCGCCTCGACCAGGCAGTTCATCGAGTTGGCGGTGAACATCCCCGAGCAGGAGCCGCACGTCGGGCACGCCGCCTCCTCGATGCGGGCGATGTCGTCATCGGAGACGTCGTCGGAGGCCGCGTCGGCCATCGCGGTGATGAGGTTCAGGCGCTTGCGCACGGTCCCGTCGACGAGCGTCGTGGTGCCGCCCTCCATCGGGCCGCCGGAGACGAACACGGTCGGGATGTTGAGCCGCAGCGCGGCGTTGAGCATCCCGGGGGTGATCTTGTCGCAGTTGGAGATGCACACCAGCGCGTCCGCGCAGTGGGCGTTGGCCATGTACTCGACCGAGTCGGCGATCAGGTCGCGTGAGGGCAGCGAGTAGAGCATCCCCCCATGTCCCATCGCGATCCCGTCGTCGACGGCGATCGTGTTGAACTCCCGCGGGATCCCGCCGGCGGCGCTCACCGCGTCGGCGACGACCTGCCCGACGGGTGCGAGGTGCGTGTGGCCGGGCACGAACTGGGTGTAGGAGTTGGCGACCGCGACGATCGGCTTGCCGAAGTCCTCACGGGCGACGCCGGCGGCGCGCAGCAGGGCGCGGGCGCCGGCCATGTTGCGACCGTGGGTGACGGTCCGGGAGCGCAGGGCGGGCATCGTCTGAGCTTAACGCGCGCCCGTGACCGTCGATACCCCCGACAGCGTCACCGGCAGGCCGTCGGCCGGGTAGGGCCCGGTGCCTGCGGCCAGCGGCGGCACGTAGTCCGGGGCCACCGTGAAGGACCGCGTCAACAGCAGCCGATGCAGGATCGCCTTGACCTCCATCGAGCCGAAGTGCATGCCGATGCACTTGTGGGCGTGACTGCCGAACGGAAACCAGGCGTGACGCGGGCCGGGCTCCTCGCGACGCTCCGGCGAGAAACGCGTCGGATCAAAGCGATCGGGGTCCTCCCACCACGGCTCCATCCGGTGGGTCGGGTAGATCTCGAGCATCAGCAGGGTCCCCGCGGGCACGAAGCGGCCGTCGAGTGCGACGTCGGTGACCGTGCGCCGGGCGACCATCCCGACCGGCGGGTTGATGCGCAGCGTCTCGCGGAACACCAGGTCCATCGCCTCCAGGCCGTCGAGCTGCTCAAAGGACGGCGTCTCGGTGCCGAGCGCTGCCGATTCGGCGCGCAGCCGGTCCTGCCACTCGGGCGCTCGCGCGAGCTCGTAGATCATCATCGCCAGGGTGATCGTGCTCGTGTCGTGAGCGGCCATCAGCACGAAGATCATGTGGTTGACGATGTCCTCGTCGCTGAAGCGCTCGCCGTCCTCGGACTCGGCGCGGCACAGCACGCTGAACAGGTCGTCGCCGCCGCCGGCGCGATGGGCGGGGACCTCCGCGCGGAAGTGGGCTTCGAGCCGCCGGCGGCTTGCGATCCCGCGGTGCCACTTGGCGCCGGGGATCGGCACGTCGGCGCGGATCAGCGCCTGCCCGGCGACCACCGCGTCGACGAAGGCATCGTTGAGCACGTCGGCCTCGGCGCCGAGCGTCCCCCCCATGAACACCTCGGTCGCGATGTCGAGGGTGAGCTGCTTGAGCGCGGTGTAGACGTGCAGCTCACCGTCGGTCGGCCAGCCGGCGAGGCCGCGGTCGATCGCCGGATGCATCGCCTCCAGGTAGCCGCGCAGCCGCGGGCGCGTGAACGCCTGCTGCATGATCAGCCGGTGGTCGCGGTGCTCGGGCTCGTCCATGAGCATCACGCCCCGATTGAAGAACGGGCCGATGAAGTAGTTCCAGCCCTCGGCGCTTGAGAAGGCGCCGTCGCGGTTGGCGAACACCGTCGTGATCGCCTCCCCACCGAGGACGACCACCACCGGGGTCCCGATCACGCTCGTCCAGTACACCGAGCCGAAGCGCTCATAGGCCGCCCGGTTGAAGCGCAGCCCGTCGACGAACATCGGCAGGGTCTGCCCCACGAACGGCAGCCCCGGCTCCCCCATCACGGGCGCGAGGTCACTGCCGGGCGGGGGATCGGCGAGCGGGCGCGGCCCCGGAGCCGGGAGCCGCTCCAGCACCGCGGCGACGGTCGCGCGGGTCCGATGGGCGACCGGGACGCTCACCCGCGACTCACGACCCGGACGCTCATGAGGTGTGGGTGACCGGTGGGCTCATGAGGTCATGACCGGCGGTCGGCGGTGCCTACCGGGCGCGCTCCTCGGCCTGCAGGCGAGCCTGACGCGCCGCCTCCCGGGCCTCCTGCGCCTCCCGCTCGGCCCGCTCGGCCTCGGCGCCCGCATCCTTGGAGCGTGACTGCGCGGACTCGAGCGCCGCCGCCTTCTCCCGC
This sequence comes from uncultured Solirubrobacteraceae bacterium, assembly GCA_964657875.1. Taxonomy (GTDB): domain Bacteria; phylum Actinomycetota; class Thermoleophilia; order Solirubrobacterales; family Solirubrobacteraceae; genus Palsa-465. The sequence goes on along the minus strand of CAZZWJ010000015.1, from coordinate 1,612 downwards.
GCCTGGGACTCGAGCTCCTCGGCCCGCAGCCGGGCCTCCTCGGCGTCGGCCCGACGCTGCTCGACGACCGTCGCCGACTCCAGCCGGACCTTCTCGGAGAAGCGCAGCCCGTAGGCCTTGCCGATCTCGTCGAGGGCCACCGCGTCGGGCGCCACGTCGCTGTCGCCGTCGGGCGAGTCGTCGACTGTCGCCTTGGTCGCGGTGACCCGCAGATAGTCGGGTCCGACCGACGCGCCGTCGATCGGGATCATCTTGGTCCGTCGTCCCAGCAGGCCGCTCTTGATCGACACGAGCAGCGGTGTTCCGGTGCCGGAATCGAACCAGATCTCCTGCGCCTTGCCCAGTGATTCACCGGCGGGATCCCGGACTTCGGTTCCACGCCAGTCCTCGATGTGCTCGATCGTGATCGCCATGGTCGTCAGAGTACGCCCTCCGACGGCGCACGGCACTCCGGCCACGCCCCCGGCGCGCAACTCGTCCGCGGCGACGGGTATAGATCGCTCACACTCATGAGGAGGTTGCAGATGCTCAGACGCTTCATCGCCGTGCTCGCCGCCGGCGCGCTTGTCGGTCTCACGCTCACCGCCGTCGCGAAGGCCGCGACGCCGACCGCCACCACGGGGGCGGCGACCGCGATCACGCAGACCACCGCCGTCCTGCACGGCCACGTCGACCCGCACGGGGTCGACACCGACTTCGACTTCAACTACGGCCCCACGGTCGCCTACGGCGCCACCACGGTCGAGCGCAGCGCCGGCTCGGGATCCGCAGCGCGCGGGGTCGCCGAGGCGGTGACGGGCCTGCAGCCCGGGACCGCGTATCACTTCCGGATCACGGCCGTGAGCGCGACCGGAACCGTGTACGGCCTCGATGTCACGTTCACGACGGCCGGCTCGCCCCCCTCCGCCGTCGACACCGGTCCGGCGGTGAGCGTCGGCAAGACGGTCGCCAGCGCCACCGGGGCGATCGACCCCAACGGCTCGGCGACGCCCTGGGTGATCCAGTACGGGCTCACCGCCGCCTACGGCCTGCAGACCTTCTCCCAGCCCGCGATCGTCCCCGGCTTCACCGCCGTCCCGGTCTCCTTCGGCCTCACCGGCCTGTCCCCGGCGACGCTGTTTCACTACCGGGTCGTCGCCTTCCACGGGTCGATCGCCACCTACGGCGCCGACGCGACGTTCTTCACCCAGCCCGACCACGCGCCCTCGCCGGGCATGACGACCACGACGACGCCCCTCACCGACCGCACGTCGGCCTACACGTTCACGACGAGCGGCGCGCTGAAGGGCGGGACCTACATCCCGGCCGTGAACCGGTGCACCGGCACCGTCGGCATCCGCTACTTCAACGGCTCCCATCAACTCGCCTACGCGGTCGCCGGGGTGAGCCCCAGCTGCACGTTCACCGCCAAGGTCTCGTTCACCAAGACCGGCGGTCACGGCTCGGTGCCGATCCGGGTCGTGGTCTATCACCGCAGCAACGGCTACCTGGCCGGTGAGAGCAAGACCGACCACATTCACGCCGGCAAGTAGTCGCACCGCGAAGCGGTCGGGTGGCGCGCGGACCCCGGTCGGCGCGCCGTCCGGCCGGCCCGGGGCCGCCCGGTCATGAG
>CAZZWJ010000014.1:3989-20064 GCA_964657875.1 uncultured Solirubrobacteraceae bacterium | reverse complement strand
GTCGACGAGTACCAGGACACCAACCACGCCCAGTACCGGTGGCTGCAGCTGCTGGCCGGTGAGCACCGCAACCTGATGGTCGTCGGCGACGATGCGCAGTCGATCTATGGGTTTCGAGGCGCCGACATCGCAAATATTCTGGAATTCGAGGATTCCTATCCCGACGCCCATGTGGTCAAGCTCGAGCAGAACTACCGCTCGACGCAGACGATCCTCGATGCCGCCAACGCGGTGATCGCCAACAATCGCGGGCAGAAGCCGAAATCGCTGTGGACCGAGATCGGACAGGGTGATCCGATCATCGTTCGGGAGCTCGACGACGAGCACGCCGAGGCCCGCTACGTGACCGGGGAGATCCAGCGACTCGTCGACGAGGGGACCTCGCGCGCGGAGGTCGCGGTCTTCTATCGCACGAACTCCCAGTCGCGGGTGCTCGAGGACGCGCTCGTGCGCGCGGACATCGACTACCAGGTGATCGGCGGCACCAAGTTCTATGACCGGGCCGAGATCAAGGACGCGGTCGCCTACTTGAACGTGCTCGTCAACCACCAGGACACCGGGGCCTTCACCCGGATCGTCAACTCGCCGCGCCGGGGGATCGGCACGACCACGATCAGCCGGCTGCTCGGTCACTCCAACACGACCGGGGAGACCGTGTGGGAGCTGGCCGTCGCCCCCGAGGACGTACCCGGCCTCGGCGCCGCCGCCGTGAAGGCGCTGCGGCGGTTCATGTCCACGATGGAGGTTCTCGCCGAGCGGGCCGAGGCGGCGTCCGGGCATCCGACGGCGATCGCGACCCTGCTCAGGGAGGTGCTGTCGGAGACCGGCTACCTGGAGGCGCTTGAGAACGAGCGCACGATCGAGGCCCAGGGGCGGATCGAGAACCTCGAGGAGCTCGTCAACGTCGCCGCCGAGTACGACGGCGCCGGCCAGGCCGCCGATGGAAACGAGCCCGGCCTCGCCGACTTCCTGCAGACGGTGGCCCTCGTCGCCGACACCGACTCGCGTGACGACGATGAGGGCCTGGTGACGCTCATGACCCTTCACAACGCCAAGGGCCTCGAGTACCCGATCGTCTTCCTGATCGGCTGTGAGGAGGGAGTGTTCCCCCATTCACGGGCGCTGGATGAAGGCGGCCTGGAGGAGGAGCGCCGGCTCGCCTACGTCGGGATCACCCGCGCGGAGCGAAACCTCTACCTCACCTCGGCGCTCACCCGGACCGTGTTCGGGGCGCGCAGCTTCGGCGCCCCCAGCCGCTTCATCGCCGAGATCCCGACGCACCTCACCGATCGTGACACCCAGCCGGCGCGGTCGGCGCGCAGCCGGATGACGTCCTGGAATCGCGACGGCGGGTCGGCTCGGGGCGGGGGCAGCTCCTGGGCGCCCGGTGGCGGCTACGGGCGTGACGAGAGCGAGATCGACCCCGATGTCGACGCGCCGGCCCCGACGGCGTACCGGATGGGCGACGACGTCATCCACGCCGCGTTCGGCGACGGCGTCGTCATCGCCACCGAGCCCGGCGGCATCGTCGTCATCCGCTTCGCCCGGGATCGCTCGGAGCGAAAGCTCGTCGCCGACCTCGCACCCATCACAAAGCGGTAGCGTATCGCCATAAGTTTTTCCTGAGGACCGACGAGGGAGCGACGCCGTGAACCTGAAGGCATTCTCACGAGACGACTGGGCCCTGGGCGGCATCGCGCTGCTGCTCGTTATCGATCTACTGTTCCTGCCCTGGTTCAGCATCAGTGCGTCCTTGGGATCCTTTACCGTCACCGAGACGCTTACCGCGACCGGATCGCTCGACGGCTGGACCGCGATCATCGCGACGCTCGCCTGCGTGGCGATCATCGTCGACCTCGGCGTCGAACGCCTGTCACCGGGCACCACGGTGCCGAACCTCGGCGGCAGCCGGACTCAGACGCGGTGGGTGCTCACGCTCGTCGCCGTCGTCTTCGTCGCGCTGAAGTTCGTGCTGCACATCCACTTCAGCTTCTTCGGCTTCGCGTTCTACGCGGCGGTCGTCCTGTGCGTCGCGCTGGTGGCGATCGCGCGCCGCGCGAACGCCGGCGAGGGCTACCAGGCGGGTCTGCGGTGACGCTGGCCGGGCGGCTGGGCCCCGGCCTCGCCACCTACAATGGCGGGTGATGCTGCAGCGCGAACAGGTCGCCCACGTCGCCCGTCTCGCGCGGCTCGCGCTTGACGAATCGGAGCTCGATCGGATGGGCGAGGAGCTGTCGGCGGTCCTGGATCACGTCGACCGGATCCGCGAGCTGGACCTCGACGGAGTGCAGCCGACGGCGCACGCCGTCGACCTCGCGGGCGTGATGCGTCCCGACGAGCCGGTGCCCGGGCTGACCCCCGAGCAGGCGCTCGCGGCGGCCCCGGAGCCCGTCGACGGTGGCTTCGGCGTGCCGAGCCCGGGACCGGGCGAAGAGTGAGCGAGCTCACCGACCTCTCCGCGGCCCAGGCGGCCGCCCGTATCCGTGCGGGCGAGATCGACGCTCGGGAGCTGTTCGACGCCTACCGGACGCGCGCCGCCGCCGACCCCCTCAACGCCTTCACGTGGGTGGCCGACGCGCCTCCCGCGACGCTGCCCGACGCCGATACCCCGCTGGCGGGCGTGCCGCTCGCGGTCAAGGACCTGTTCTGCACCGAGGGCGTGCCGAGCCAGTCCGGCTCGCGGATCCTCGAGGGGTACCGCCCGCCCTACACCGCGACCGTCGTCGCCAACCTGCAACGCGCCGGCGCGACGCTGCTGGCCAAGACCAACCAGGACGAGTTCGCGATGGGCTCCTCCAACGAGAACTCCGCGTTCGGCCCGGTGCGTAACCCGTGGGATACCGGTCGGGTGCCGGGGGGATCCTCGGGGGGGAGCGCCGCCGCCGTCGCCGCGGGCTCGGCGCCCTGGGCGATCGGCACCGATACCGGCGGCTCGATCCGCCAGCCGGCGGCGCTGTGCGGGATCGTCGGCCTCAAGCCGACCTACGGCGCGTGCTCACGCTACGGGATGATCGCGTTCGCATCGTCGCTGGACCAGGCCGGGCCGCTCACCCGAGATGTCACCGACGCGGCGCTGCTGTTCTCCCACATGACCGGCCGGGACCCCCATGACAGCACGAGCACCGGGCTGCCGCAGCCGATCACGATGCCGACGGCGCAGGATCTCGCCGGGATCCGGATCGGCGTGCCCGAGGAGCTGCTCGGCGACGGGGAGGCGGCCGGGTCGGGGATCGAGCCCGGCGTCCGGGAGAGCTTTGAGGCGACACTCCGGCTCGCCGAGGGCCTGGGAGCGAGCATCGAGACCTGTCGCCTGCCCCACGCCCCCCACGCCCTGTCGGCGTATTACCTGATCGCGCCCGCCGAGGCCTCGGCGAACCTCGCCCGCTACGACGGGGTTCGCTACGGGATGCGCGTCGCCGGTGACGCGGACCTCGAGACGATGTACAGCGCCACGCGCAGCGCGGGGTTCGGTCCTGAGGTCAAGCGCCGGATCATGCTCGGCACCTACGCGCTGTCCAGCGGCTACTACGACGCCTACTACGGAACCGCGATGAAGGTGCGCACGAAGATCGTCGAGGACTTCGCGACTGCGTTCGCCGACGTCGACTTCATCCTCACGCCCACGAGTCCGTGGACGGCGTTCCCGATCGGCGCCAAGACCGCCGATCCGCTGGCGATGTACCTCAACGACTTCTGCACGGTGCCGATGTCGCTGGCGGGGATCCCCGCGGTCTCGATCCCCAGCGGCCTCTCCGACGGCCTGCCGGTCGGCATCCAGCTCGCCGGCCCCGCGTTCGGCGAGAGTCGCCTGCTCGACGCCGCCTACGCACTGGAGCAGGCGATCGGCTTCGACGCGAGCGTGGTCCGGTCATGAGCGAACCCGAGCCCGAGCTCGAGCCGGTCATCGGCCTGGAGATCCACGTCCAGCTCAAGACGCGGACGAAGATGTTCTGCGGCTGTGAGCTGTCGTTCGGCGACCCGCCCGACACCCACGTCTGCCCGACGTGCCTCGGCCTGCCCGGAGCGCTGCCGGTCGTCAACGCCAAGGCGATCGACTACGCGATCCGGATCGGACTCGCGCTCGGCTCCGAGATCGCCCCCCGCTCGATCTTCCATCGCAAGAACTACTTCTATCCCGACTCGCCCAAGGCCTACCAGATCTCCCAGTACGACGTGCCGTTGTGCTCGGGCGGGGAGCTCGGCGGGGTGCGGATCCATCGCGTCCACATCGAGGAGGACGCGGCCAAGCTCACCCACATCGGCGAGAGCGGCCGGATCCAGGGGTCGGATCGCTCGGTCGTGGACTTCAACCGCTGTGGGACGCCGCTGGTGGAGATCGTCACCGAGCCCGACATCCGCTCCGCCGCCCAGGCCCATGAGTTCCTCACGCTGCTGCGGGTCACCCTGCGCCAGCTCGGCGTCTCGGACGTCAACATGGATGAGGGGTCGCTGCGCTGCGATGCGAACGTGTCGATCCGCCCCGTCGGCAGCGACGGGCTCGGTACCAAGACCGAGCTGAAGAACATGAACTCCTTCCGGTTCCTGCAGCGGGGCGTCGACGCCGAGATCGCCCGCCAGATCGAGCTCACCCGCAGTGGTGGCGCGGTCGAGCAGCAGACGCTGCACTACGAGCCGGCCTCGGGGCGGTTGACGACGCTGCGCTCCAAGGAGCAGGCCCACGACTACCGCTATTTCCCCGAGCCCGACCTGGTGGCGCTGCTCGCGACCCCCGAGATGGTCGAGGTGGCGCGCGCGGCGATCCCGGAGCTGCCCGCCACCCGCATGCAGCGGTTCGTGGGTGAGCTCGGCCTGCACCCCGACCGCGCCCGTGACCTCGCGTTTCGCCGGGAGCTCGCCGACTACTACGAGGCGGCGCTCGCCGGCGGCCGCGCGGCCGCCACCGCGACCGACCCGGCTCCCGACCCCGTCCAGATCGCCAACTGGATCCCCCAGCTGGTCGAGCGCATCGGCTCCGACGCCGATCCGGCCGACACGCGGGTCACGCCGGCCGCCCTCGCCTCGCTCGCCGCGATGGTCACCGCCCGGTCGGTGAGCCGCGACGCCGCCCGCGACGTGCTCACACGGCTCGTCGCCGAGGGCGGGGATCCTGCGGAGATCATCCAGCGCGAGGGTCTGGGCGCCCTCCCCACCGATGACGCAGACGGTGGCGGCCTCGCTGAGATCGTCGATGCGGCGCTCGCCGCCGACCCGGATGCCGCGGCGCAGGTCGCCGACGGCAACCTGCGAGCGATCGGTCCCCTCGTCGGCTACGTGATGCGCGAGACCAAGGGTCGCGCGGACGGGGGAGAGGTGACCCGGCTCATCCGCGAGCGGGTCGCCGCGCGCTGAGAGCCCAAAAAAAGAGGGCCCGCCCGAAGGCAGACCCTCTCAAGGTCATCCGACCTGCCGCGCTGTGATCAGCGGCGATCGGCGGATGAGGCGCGACGGAGAACCATGCCCGCGCCGAGCAGGACGACGGCGCCGGCGCCGAGCGCGCCGAGGTCAAGACCGGTGAACGGCAGTGAGCCGGTGCTCGCCGACCGCGTGGTGTTGGCCGACTTGACCGACGACGGGGTGCCCGTCTTTGTGGATGGGGTGACTTTCTTAGCGGCGGGGGTCCTGGACGCCGCGGCATGATCAACCTTGGACACCTGACACGTCCTCGTGTAGCTGCACTTGGACGAGCCGGAGTTCGCCGATGCCACGGCCGCCCCCGGAATCAAGAGCGCCAGTGAGGTGGCGAGCGCTGCAATCCGTTTCATCAGCAAACTTTCCTTTCGATGTGACATACGTGGAAGCGTCATGCTCCGCACGGTGCATGAGGATAGGGAACTGCGTTCGTCCGCGCAAGGTTTGCGCAGAAACTTTTTTGTCCGTCGCACCTTATCCGAGAAAATTGATCTCTCGCAGGGCTTTCGACATTGTAAGTGGGGTTCCGGACGCAACCTCGCGCAATGCGGTCTGCACGACCTGCTGGCGGATATCGATCCGCGCGGCTTGGTGCAGGTACCCGCGGGCGGTCGACGTCTCGCCACGCGCGGATGCGGCGAGCCCCCGCCCGAGCCATGAGAACCAGGAGCCGGGTTCCCGAGCGGTCGCCTGGGCGAAGAGGGCGCCCGCGAGTTCGGCGCGACCGTTGAGCAGCGCGACGGTCCCGCCCAGCGACCCGGGATCGGACATGAACGGGTTGAGACGATGGGCGGTGTGGAAGTCGGCGAGAGCGGCGCCGGGGTCGGTGAAGCTCGCCTTCTCACCCTCACTGATCTCTCGCAGCGCCAGGTAGGGCACGCCGAGCACGACGACGGCGCCGATGAGCGCGACCGCCCCGCCGAACCCGCCCAGGACGCTCCACGCGCGGGCCCGCGAGGCCACCGGCGCGCGCGCCAGGGCCGGGTCGACGGCCGGACCGAGCCGACCTGCCAGGGCCAGGAAACCGAGGGCCGGGCCGCTGAGAGCGGGAAATTCCCAGAACCAGTCGATCGATCCGTGGATCAGCCATACCCCCAACGGCAGCAGCGCGGCGCCGACGAGCATCCGGTCGAAGGACTCACCCCGCCGCCGGGCGCGGACGGCGGCGGTGAGGGCCGCGCCGAGGAAGGCGGCGAACAGCAGGAGGCCGACGATGCCGGTTGAGGCGAGCAGCCGCAGCTCAATGCTGTGCGTCCACGCGGGCTCCTCGTAGGTGTTGCGGTGAGTCAGGTACCAGTCGCCGAAGTTGTCCTGTCCCAGACCGCCGACGGGGTGGGCACGGAAGGCCTCAAGAGCCGAACGCCAGATGTCGTAGCGACCGCTGCCGACCGTGTCGAAGTGACTCGAGGTGGTCGCGTTCGATGGCTCGTGCGTGAAGCCGTGCAGCTGTCGCGACAGAAACGGCCCGGGATGACCGGAGGAGACGACGACCAGGCCGCCCGCCAGCCCGCCGAGCGCGACGACGATGGCGAGCGTCCCGAGTGTCCGCCGCGCGCGTGCCCCGAGCGGCGGCCGGGCACGCGCCCGCTCGATCCAGTACCCGAGGGTGGCGACCGCGAAGACGCCGGCACACGACAGCAGGCCGACCTTGCCCGCGTCGACGGCGGCGTGGGTGAGCGTCGCCGGGTGGGTGATCTGAAACAGCCGAAGCATCGGACGGATCGCAACGAGCGCCCCCGCGACGGGCAGGAGCGCCGCCGCCATCGTCCGCAGGCGGCCGCCGGCGAAGAACGCGACCCACACGCCGACGAGCGGCAGCGTGAACAGCCAGCCGCGGCTCTGGACCGCGATCGCGAGCATCAGCTCGGCAGAGGCGAAGGCCAGCAGCAGTCCCCGCAGAAGCCCGGGCAGGCCGCGCCGCGCCGCGAGGGCGATGGAGACCAGTGCGCCGATCGTGTACAGAGCCGCGGTCGAGTTGAAGTACCCGGTGGGGGAGACGAGTCGTCCCTGCAGAAACAGCGATGCGATGCTGTCGCCGAGCGCGAAGCGAAACAGGAAGACGAGCGCGATCACCCCGATGCCGATCGCGTAGAGGATGAGCATGAGCAGCGCGGTCTCCCGTCGCCAGGGCAGTACGGCGAGCAGCGCGAAGACGAGCAGGTAGAGCAGTGCCCGGTTGGACCCCTCGAGCGCCAGGCCGGCGTAGGCGGCCCAGGTCATCGATAGGTAGGACCAGGCGACGTAGGCCGCCAGCATCACGAGCGCGACCTGCAGCGGGCGGGGCACCCTGGCCAGCGAACGGGGACCGAGCACGAGCACCGCGGCGAGGGCGGCGAGGCACACGAGCGCCCCCCAGTACCACGTGCCGGGATCAAAGCCCCCGCCGTCGGCCGCCCAGAAGATCATCAGCGAGACCGCGATCCCACCGCCGATCACGGCGCGCAGATCATCGGCCAGGGAGACCTTGCCGAATGATGCGGGTATGGATGCGTGGGGCAGTCGGCGCTTCATGGCGGAGGGTGCGGCGTCACGCACCGACATACCGGATCAGCCGCCCTCGCGGAACCGGAAGATCTCCGCCACGGTCATGGCGAGGATCCGGAAGTCGAGTCGCAGCGACCAGTTGAGGATGTAGTAGTTATCCCACTCGACCCGGTCGGCAATCGATGTCTGTCCGCGAAGCCCGTGCACCTGCGCCCAACCGGTGATCCCCGAACGCACCCGGTGGCGGTTCTCGTAGCCGACGACCTCCATCGCGAAGCGGGCGACGTACTCCGGGCGCTCGGGACGCGGTCCGACGAGGCTCATGTCGCCGAGAAGGACATTGAGCAGCTGAGGCAGCTCGTCGAGCGACAGGTCGCGCATGATCCGGCCCACGGCGGTTCGCCGGTCCATGCCCTCCACGCCGCCGGGCGCATGACCCGCGGACAGCATGAACGTCGCCTGGGTCGCCTCGGCCGGCGCCATGCGCATCGAGCGGAACTTGAGCAGGTTGAACTCGTGGCCGTCGCGTCCGACGCGCCGCTGGCGAAACAGGATCGGTCCGGGGGAGGTTGCCCGGATGATCACCGCGAGCGTGAGCAGCAGTGGGGAGGCGAGCAGGAGGCCGACGGCCGCGCCGGTGCGATCGAACGCGTGCTTGATCGCGAACTGCCAGCCGCGCGGGTCGACGGTGTGCAGGGTGAGCAGCGGCAGGCCGCCGACGTGGTCGAGCGTCGTGCGCTCGTTGATCGTCTCGTACAGGCGGGGAACGAGCGAGACCTCGATGCCGAGCGCCTGGCACTCACGCACCTTCGGCGCGAGCATGTGGTCGGGCTCGGAGGAGAACGCCAGGATCACGTGGCGCGCATGGGTGGCCGCGACCGCGTCGGTGATGCTGTCGACGCCGCTGAGGACGGGGACCGGCGACTTGGGGGCGGCGACGTTGCTCTGCAGCGGGTCGGGGTCCAGCAGGCCGACGGGCCGCAGTCCGTAGCTGGCGTCGTTGAGCAGGCGGTTGGCGAGATGGCCCGCGATGACGCCGGCGCCGATGATGAGCGTCGGCGTGGCCAGGGAATCGACCGTGAGGGCGCGCCGGCGCACGACGACGAGCATGTAGCGGGCGACGCAGAGATAGACCGTGCCGTACAGCCACTCCCGCACGAGCAGTCCCAGGGGATGATCGACGCCGAAGATCGTCGCGACGGCGATCAGCAGCATGGCGGTGAGCGAGACGGCTCCGACGACGGTGGAGACGACGTCGAAGAACGTCGTCTTCAGGCGTTCGGCAGAGCCACTGTGCCCGCGCAGGATCGTGATCCCCAGCAACGGGAAGCAGGCGACCAGGATGATGGCGCCTCGGGTGTAGGAGCGGCCGTCGATCAAGGTCGCCGCGGCGGTCGCGATGTAGAGGACGAGGAGGTCGACGACGAAGCGCAGCCGCGACCATGAGCTCGGGGCGAGCATCCGCCACGAGCGCCGCACGCCGTCCGACAGCCCCACCGGTAGGAGTGCCGGTGCGGACACGGTCTCCTCGTGCGTCATGTGGTTGGGCATGGAATCCTCCCCGGGCGCCTCCACCGGCGAGGCAGATGGGTATCGCGACATCGGAATCACCCCTGCGTGCGGGCTCCGAGCCCGAAAGGAGGACAGTCTACTGAGCGGTCGGCCTGCGTCCAATCATGCTCAGATGGGTCAAGAGTCGCGTGGGGGGGCATGTCGAGTTGTGCATCGACGGTTGTGGGGGCCAGCTTGAGTCTCGTGTCAGATTCAGGCCTCGCCACGGTGATCGAGCCGCCCCGGGGGGTGGCGACGCGAATGGGGTCCCGCAATGGGGTCGCGCGCTACGATCGTTCCATGCCCTCAAATCAGGTCGAGAAGCGTTCGGATCGAAGCCCGGTACTGCGCAAGGCCGCTGCCGGGCTCGTCGTGCTCGCCGTCGCCGCGCTCGTCATCCACGCGGTGCTGCATCTCATCCTCGGCGTCTTCTTCGTCGTGGTCGGTCTGGTGGCGGTCGTCGCGGTGCTCTGGGCCCTGAACGCACTCCTGTAACGGCTGCTCATGCTCACCGGCGGACTGGGCCTGCTCGTCATCCTCTTCTTCTTCGGCCTCTCCGGCGGGATAGTGGGCCGAATCAAGGGCAGCTCGTTCTTCATGTGGTTTCTGGTGTCGTTCTGCATCCCGTTCATCGGGTTGGCGTGCGCGGTGCTCTACCGCTACGACAACCAGGAGCTGCGGCGACAATGCCCACGGTGCGGGCGCATCACCAAGCTCCACGACGCGGTCTGCGTCGTCTGCGGCGAGGAGCTCGAGTTCCCCGAGACGGCGATCGCGCCCGAGATCCAGCGTCAGAACCGTCGGCCCCGACCGGCGGCCTAGCGAGGCCGGACCCCTTCGAGGGATGCTCGGGCGGGGTCGAGTGTCAGCAGCACCTCGCGCATGCGCGCGATGAAGTGGGCGGGTCCGAAGGCGCGGGCGTTGTTGCGGATCGCGGCTTCGCTCAGGTCCAGTGACTCAAAGCGTTCGATCGCCGCGCGCAGACCGTCGACCCCGGGTTGCTCGTAGAGCACTCCGGTCACCGCGTCCTGGACGGAATCCCGGACCCCACCACGGGCGTAGCCGATCACGGGCAGCCCCGCCGCCTGTGCCTCGACGGGAACGATCCCGAAGTCCTCCTCGCCCGGGAAGAGCAGCGCGCGCGACGTGGCGAGCAGCTCCTGCAGATGTGCGTCGTCGACCCGGCCGACGAAGGTCGTCTCCGGGCCCGCGAGCGCCTGCACGCGCGTCAGGTCTCGGCCGACGCCGGCGACGATCAGGCGGCGACCGAGGGCGGCGCAGGCCCGGACGGCAAGATCGATGCGCTTGTAGGGCACGACGCGACCAAATGCGAGATACGGGGCCTCCGGCCCCGGTGCCCGTGACACATCGAGGTAGCGGTCGACATCGACCGGTGGGTGCACGACCGTCGAATCGCGACCGTAGATCCGCTGGATCCGTTCGGCGACGACCGTCGAATTGGCGACGAACTCGTCGACGCCCTCAGCGCCCCGCAGGTCCGCGCGTTTGAGTCCGGGCAGCAGCGCCCGGAACGCGAGCGAACCGACCGCCCCGAGCCGCTCGCCGCGCCGGAACTCAGGGTCCCAGGCATAGCGCATCGGCGTGTGGGAGTAGCAGACGTGCGGCACCGATTCGGGAACCGTCACGTTCTTGGCGCAGGCGTGCGAAGAGGAGATGACGAGGTCGTAGCCGCGCAGATCGGTCCGTCGCCACGCGGCGTTCATCAGGGGGAGCAGCTTGGGGTAGTGCGTGTGCGCTCCGGGGATCCGATCCAGGAAGCTCGGATGCACCGGGCGAGCGGAGATCGGTGGTCCGTAACGGTCCGGGTCATATACGGTCGTGAATATCTCCGCCTGCGGGACGATCGAGAGCAACGCGGCGACGACCTTCTCCGAGCCGCCCGGCGTGGACAGCCAGTCATGGGCGATTGCGACGCGTGGGTAGCGTGAGGCGAGTACGTCGGCCGCGGGAAGGTCAGTCGGATGGGCCATCAGGCTTTGCGGGACGGGCACCGCGTCAGTATCGACCGGGGGCGGGCGCGACATGAGCCGACGCGTCGCCGCGAAGGCGATCTGCGACGATATCGGACGGCGAGCGATGATCCCTGTCTGCCAACACACCGGGCGGCTCTGATGACCCCAACCGCCCCGCCCTCGGAGGGCATCTCCGAGGACCCCGATGACGATCTCGCGCGCACGGTCGCGACCCGGCTCTCGCTGGTCACCGTCAGCTATGACAGCGCGGCGCTCGTGGAACGGCTGGCCGATCTCGTCTGGGCCGGCAGCTCACCGCCACTGGAGCTTGTCGTCGTCGACAACGCCTCCCCCGACGGCAGTGCCGAGCGTCTGCGCACGCGGGAGGACATCGTGCTCGTCGCCGCCGACCGCAACCTCGGATTCGGTCAGGGCTGCATGCTCGGCGCCGAGCATGCCCGAGGCGACCTGCTGATGTTCCTCAATCCCGACATCACCCCGCTCGACGGCGTGTTCGAGACACTCGTGGGGAACCTCCTCGCGGCGCCGTCGGTGGCGATCACCTTTCCCAAGGTCGTCGCCCCGGGGGTGGCGCCGGAACCTCAGCGCAAGCTTGAGGATGTCTCTTCCTCAGTTGGCGCCGCGATGCTCATGTCACGCGCGCACCTCGAGCGCGTGGGTGGTTTTGACCCGCGGATCTTCCTCTACTACGAGGAGACGGACCTCTGCTGGCGCACCCGGCTGCTGGGCGAGCGCGTCGTGCAGGACTGGGAGGCCTGGATCGAGCATGACTACCACGGCGCGGGCGGCGGTCCGCGCTGGGCCGCCGAGCAGGTGAAGAACGGCTTGCTGGTCCATGTCCGTCTGCGGAGCGCCTCGGCGGTTGCCCGCTTCGCCGCCTGGATGCTCGTCAAGAGCACAGTGCGGGGGGTGCAGTTCCGCGACCGAGAGGTGCTCGAGGCGTGGCTGGTGACCCTGCGCAGGCTGCCCGGTCTGCTCGCCGAGCGCCACCGTCTGCTGGGCGCCGCAGAACCGCTTGCCCGCGCTGAGCTTGAGGCTCAGTGCCGGCTCAACGACTACTGGCGCTGGTACTGGCGCCGGCGCGCGCTGGCCACCACGCTGCGCGGGTTGCCCGGGCGCCGCCGGCGCGGCGCCTGATCGCCCGTCTCGGCGATGCCGGTCCGGCGCCGGGGGCGTGGGACGAGCTCACCGGGTGAGCAGCGCCGCTATCTCCTCGATCCGGGATTCCCATGAGTGGCTCCGCACGAACGCGGAGCGCCGAGCGCGCCGCTCGTCGTCGTCGTCGCTCATCGCCGCCTCGATCGCCACCACCATCTCCTGGGCGCTGGTCGCAAAGGCGATCTCGGGCACGTCGGTCAGCGCCGGCAGCCGCGTCGAGACGACCGGCAGCCCGGCGGCGAGATATTCGAACGTCTTCATCGGGAACACCGACCGCATCGGCCCGTCGGTGCGATAGGGCAGGATGCCGACGTCGGCGCCACGCAGCGCGCGGGGCAGCTCGGCGTAGCGGCGAGGGCCGAGCAACGCGAGGTTCTCCACACCGTCGAGGGCGCTCACGTCGGTGCGTGGATCGCCGGGACCCCGTGGTCCGACGAACGCAAAGCTCCACCCGGGACGCAGCGCACACATCTCGACGATCAGCGGCAGGTCGAGCTTGTCGGCGACGATCGCGCCCGTGAAGACGATGCGCGGTCGATTCAGACGCTCCAGCGCGGGATCGACCGGACCAGCCTGAAGCGCGGTGGCGAACAACGTCGTGTCGGCGACATTCGGCGCCAGGTGGACGTTTGCGTTGAGCTTGGCGAGCCTGTCGGCGAGCGCCGGCGCGCTGGCGAGCACCACATCGGCTCGGGGAGCGAACGCTCGCTCGGAGGCGTCGAACGAGGACGCGTCGATACCCGGCTTGGCGCCGTGATCGTCGTCGATGTAGTAGAGGATCTGCGACGGCTTCAGAGCATCGATCAGAACCTCGGCCTGGGGCACGAAGGACCAGAGCAGCACGTCGCGAAGGTCGAGCCGCCGCGCCGCGCGACGGACCTGAAGCGGCAGGAGCCATCGGTTGAGTGCACGCACGAGCGCATGGGAGTGGAAGGGCAGCACGAGCGGCGACAGGACATGGACCCCATCCTCCAGACGCGGCGGCCGGACCCCGTTGCGCAGTCGTCGCCAGATCCGGCTCAGATCCCGTCCGGCGAGCTGCGGCTGGCGCAGCCCCAGCGACTCGACGAACAGAATCCGGTTCTCACCCGAGAGCCGCCGCAGCAGGTGCTGGTCGTTGGTCTGCAGATCGTTGTGCCAGTCGCCGATTCCGACGCACACGATGTCCCGTCCGCGCAGTTTCACCGGGCGCCCTGCGCCCGCGCCGCCGCCACCTGATCGCGCAGCACCGCCGGCGCCGGTGGCCGAGACGGGGGGTCCATGACGCCGAACAGGGCCCGCGGGACGAAGCGACACTGCAGCCGGGCCCGGGCTCCGAACGGGATGACGGCGTCGATCGTCCGCACGCCCTCCTCGGCACTCAACGCGCGCAACAGCGCCACCAGGGAGCGGGACGCCGGCGGCCGCTCGGGGATCCTCGCGGCGTCCAGCCCCCCGGCCGTCACGGTCCGGCGCCCATCGCCGCCCTCGGTCATCAGGGTGACGTCGAGCCCCGCCGCCTGCGCCGTATCTCCCCACCGTGCCGCAGCGTCGGCGCCGGCACCGTAGCCGACCGCGACCACGTGTGGCTCGCCGTGGGGCCAGCGCCGGGAGCCATAATGGCCGGAGGCGACGGCGCCGGCGCGCGTCGCGGCCACCTCGGGCCCGGGAGACAGCCACACGATGCTGTCGTAGGCGCAATCTCGGGCGATCATCGCCACGCCGGCCAACCCGTCACGCCAGCCTCCGTTGACGCACAGCCGCCAGACGAACTTGGCCAGCGGCCGGACGATCGCGCCGCCGGCGCGGTGGCGCAGCGTCCGGGGCGCCTGCAGCTGCGCGGCGTCCAGACGTGCGTAGGTGACCGCCTCGGAGGCGAACTGCGGCCAGCTGTGAGCGAGTTGATGCGCAAGCTCGCCCGAGAATGCGTGAACTCGGCCCACCGGGACGAGACCCTCGTGGACGGTGACGGACTCGTCGTGGCGGTAGACCGCCGGATCGAACAGTCGATGCTGGTAGACGGGGTATTTGACCGCCGGCCCCAACGGGTGGCCGACGAGCACCTCGCGCCGGGGCAGCGCCCCAATACGGACGCCCGACGGGGGGTCGAGGAGAAACGCGGCGATCTCAGCGGCCAGCCCCGGGGAGACCCGCTCGTCGGCGTCGACCTCGAGGATCCAGCGACCGCTCGCATGATCGATGGCGACGTTGCGCTGGGCGGCGAAGCCGAGCCACGGCTGCTCGACGACGAGCGCGCCCGCCGCCGCCGCGATCTCACGTGTGCGGTCAACCGAGCCGGAGTCGACGACCACGATCTCGTCGCAGAACTCGACCGAACGCAGGCACTCGGCGATGTCGCGCTCCTCGTTGAGCGCGATGATGCACGCGCTCAGCCGGACTTGGCCAGTCGCAGGGGCGACCGGGGGGCGCCCTCCGCGGGTCGTCGCCGAGGCGCTCATCGCACACTCCGCGCGGGCCGCCGAGGTCCGGTTCTCGGCCGCGTCGGGGGGGGCGGTGGTGCGCAGTCCCGGGCGACGAGCGGGATCAGCGTCTGCAGCGAGTACTCCCGTTCAGCGACCGTGCGGGCTGCCGCGCTCATCCGCGGATCGGGATGATCGAGCACGTCGAGCATCGCTGCGGCCATCCCCTCCGCGTCCTGCGCCAGACAGAAGTGAGTGCCGGGCGTGAGCGCGAGGCCGCGAGCCGCGAGCGGTGTGGCGATGACCTGCTTGCCGTAGGCGAGGGCCTCGATGAACTTCAGCGGCGTGCCGGCGCCCTGGATGAGCGGGACGACGACCACCGCCGCCTCAGCGTAGGCGGCGCCGATGTGAGGGACGAAGCCGGTGACCTCGACCCGCGGATCGGCGTCGGGTAGGTCCAGGGAGCGGCCGGTCAGTCTCAAGCGAACCTGGGGACGACGCTCCCAGACCCGTGGCAGGACCTCGTCGAGAAGCCAATGGACCGAGGTGACGTTGGGTTCGTAGCTGAAGTCGGCGACCATGAGCACGATCTCACCGCCGACCGGGGCGGCGCTGGGCACGATCGCCTGAGCGTCGACGACGTTCGGCACATATCGCAGTCGTGCTGAGGGATCAAGCTCGTGCGCAAGATCGACATCCCGGCGACTCACCATCCAGGACTCCGCGGCCGTGCGGAGAATGAGCCTCTCCAGCGCCTCGACGGAGCGCCATTGGCGACGGTGTTCGTAGGGGTTGACCTCGTAGGAGGACTCGACGTTGTGCGCGTTGTAGATGACCGGGTGGCGGCGGGCGAACGGCATGAGCATCGCCATCGCGTTCCAGTCACCCACGATCACCCGACCTCGGTTCTCGGCGCGGGCGAATCGCAGCGCCGCCGCCAGGAACTCCGGCGAGCACGCCCGCGCGATTCCCCACGGCCAGCCACCCGCCCGCATCCGCGCGGCCATGATGCCGCGCGCGATGCCCCGGGACTTCTCGACCTCATGCAGGGTGACCGCCGGGTCAGCGACGAGCTCGTCG
>CAZZWJ010000014.1:0-3979 GCA_964657875.1 uncultured Solirubrobacteraceae bacterium | reverse complement strand
CGGCCGGCGGTCCACCGTAGGGGGTGTAGAGCACGTCGACGGGTCCGTTGACGGCGAGCGCCCGGATGATGGTGTACGTGCGGAGATCACGGCCGTTGCCGAGACTTGGCGAGAACGTCGAGAGAAACAGGTCGCGACCGCTCATCGCGGGCGTTCTCGGCGCGCGTAGTCGTGGACGACGCGCAGCAGGCGCGGCGCGCCGCTGCTGCCCGGGTTCCACAGGATCCCCGTGATCCCGGCGGCGCGCGCGCGGCGCAGTCGCCGGGCAGCGGCCCGGGAGCGGCCCAGCAGGAATGAGGCGCCCTGAGAGGGGATCTGCCAGAGCAGCACGTGCAGGTGGGTGGCGCGGTGGAAGTCGGAGATCATCGCCATGCTCTGTCGGAAGGTCGGCCCGGTGTACGGCGTGCCCGGCGCGTCGGTGAGGGCGAGGTCGAAGTGGACGTGCAGTCGAGCGTAGAAGCCCGCGCGGATCGCTCCGATCGTGCGCGAGTCGGCGACCGAGGCGACCGCCGTCTGACCGACCCCCCAGCCGCTGATGCTCCAGCCAAGCAGGACGTTCGGCGCGAGGCGGTTACGCAGCCGCACGAATGCCTGCGCGAACCCGCGGGCGTCGTTGGCCAGGCCCCGCAGTGGTCGCAGGCCGCTGGAGGCGACGGCGACGGGGGTTTGCACGCCGGCGAGCTGCTCGATGTACTCCCAGCCGTCGGGCTCCACGTGCAGGACGACCCGCTGATTCGGGATCTCGGCGGCGACCCTCAGCGTGTTCTCGACGTCGAGCCAGTAGTCGCGCATGATCCGGCGGTCGTTCAGCACGTAGCCGGCTCGAGCCTCCTCGGCCATCGGCACCGGGCCGGAGGGCTGCAGTTGGTAGTAGGTGAGGATCGGGAGCATGTGCTCGCGATGCGATTCGGTGAGGAACTGATGCAGTCCCTGGCCGGCGGGTGCGTCGGGGGCGTGCAGCCGGCCATCGCCGACGCCGCCGGTGACGTAGATGTAGCGCAGCCGCATGTCCGCGTCCGCGTGCTCGCGGGCCGCGGCGCCATACGGGCTGTAGGTGCCCTGCGGCATCATCCGGGCCGCCGCGGCCGACGGGCGCATGAGCGCCGTGCCGAGTGCGGTCCCGAGCGTCGCGGCGATGACCGCGAGCCACAGGGCGATGAGCGTGAGCCGCCCCCGGTGGTGAAGCGGGGTGGGATTCACAGGAAGTCGGGAAGGTCGGCGATCTCCAGGCCGGCGGGGGCGAGGGCTCGCAGCAGCCGCTGGGCGACGAGCTGCCAGGTGAGCAGTTCGGAGTGACGCCGGGCCCGGGCGCCGAGCGCCTCGGCTTCCGGCCCGCTGCCGATCTGCCGCATCGCCTGCAGGATCTCATCCTCGCGGCGTGGATCCACGAGCACACCACCGTCGCCGATCGCGGTCGCCGCCCCGCCCGCCGAGGTGCCGATCGAAGGGACGCCGGCACTCGCAGCCTCCAGATAGACCTGACCGGCGGGCTCGTGCAGCGACGGCAACACAAAGCAGGTCGCCTGGGCGTACAGCGAGGCGAGCGTGCGGGCGCTCGCGGGATCCCCGAGGCGGAGGCTTCCGTGTCCGGTGACCCCGGCCATGTCGACGGGTGGGTGACCGCCGACGAGGTCGAGCGTCGCCTCCGGCATTTCGGTGCGGAGTCGCGTGAACGCGCGCAGCACGCGCGGACCGTTCTTGCGGTGCCAGTCGAAGCCGACGAACAGCAACCGGGGAACCGACCAGTCGCGCTCCGGCGGCGCCACGGTCCGGTATCCAGGCCCGACACCGGCGACGTGGACGCGGGCGGGCTCAATCGAGAAGTCCTCGACGAGCGATGACGCGGCCCAGTGGCTGAGTGTGCAGCAGGCCCGGGCGCCGCCGTAGATCTCGGCGGCACGGCGGTCATGACGGCGATGATCAGACGGCCGCGTGCCCTCCAGCCAGAACCAGTCATAGGCGCGGCGCGCCTGGGTGATCGTCGCGTCCTCATAGATGACGTAGGGGATCCCGCGCGGCGGTCGGGCGGCGGTACCGAGCAGGATGAGGCCGTCCAACGGGGGGGAGCGTCGACGGGCGACCGCCAGCGTCAGCTCACGCACGCGCTGCACGGGCCACCCGAGGCGGGCACCGTTGAGCTCGCGGCCGGCGGCGGCCCGCGGATCGCGCAAGTCGCGGGGACGCAACCGGGTGAGCGCGGCGCCGCGGATCAGGTGACCCTCGAGTCGGCCGCCGAGTGCGCCCGACAGCGGGACCACCTCGGTGCCGAGCTCCGCGAAGGCGTCGAGCAGGTGGCGGGAGATGCCCGAGAACGTGCTCGGATCGCGCGGGTCGTCGGCACCGGCGAGGGCGATGCGGACCGAGTGGTTCACGCGAGTTTACGGTTGCGTACGAGGGTCACGAGCTCCCGGACATCGACCGCGCGCGTGAGCACGAGCAGACCCGCGTAGAGGATGAGGGCGACGACGAAGATCGCCTCGACCGGTACGTCGAGGAGGCGCAGCGGCTGCAGCACGGCGATGGTGATGAGGGCCGCGAGCAACGCGCGGGCGCCGGCTCCGAGCCGGGGGCGAAATCCGAGGGCAGCGATCACACGGCGGCCGTTGAGGATGAGCACGAGCAGTTCGGTGGCGGTGGTCGCGATCGCAGCCGCGAGGTACCCCCAGCGGGGGATGAATACGATGTTGAAGGCGACGTTGAAGACGAGACCGAGCACCGAGACGATGCTCGTGAAGCGCTGCAGCTCCAAGACGAGGATGAAGCTACCGATCAGGTAGTTGAGTGAGATGACGACGAACGCGCCCATGAGGACGGCGAACGTCGGGCCGGTGACCGCGTACGTTGATCCGAACACGAGCCCCATGAGCGGGCCGCCGCACACCAGGGCGACGACGAGCGAACCAAGCGACAGCGCCCACATCGCCTCAAACGCCGCCTGCACGATGAAGCGCAGGTCGGCGAGACCGCGCGACTGGGCGCGGACGATCAGCGGGTAGATCGTCGTCGTGATGCTCAGCGGGATGATCGTGGCCTGGTCGAGTACACGGTAGGCGACCCCGTAGAGACCCGCGGCGCTTGATCCCTCATACCTGAACACGAGGATCTGATCGACACGCGCGTAGGAATAGATGAGCAGTGCGGAGACCGACAGCGGCAGGCCGACGCGGATGAACGTCCGGATCCGGGGCTTCCAGCCCGCGAAGGAGACCGGCATCTGACCGAGCGCCAGCCACGCCCCGAACGTCGTCGTGAGGATGCTCGCGACCGAGAACACCAGGGCGAAGCCGACGAGATGCAGGCCGAGTACGGCCGCCGCGATCGCGCCACCGGTCCACAGCACGCTGCCCACAGTGAGAACGACGATCGCCAGGTCGTTGCGCACGCGCAGCTGAAATGCGGCGGACAGGCTGCTGATCCCACCGTAGAGAACCGTCGCCGAGAGGATCACGCCGGCGAGCACCATCATGTGCCCTCGGTCGAGGGCGAGCCCGGCGAGGGCGCAGGCGGCGGCGGCGATCACCGAGGTCGCCGTGCGCACGATCAGCAGCGAACCCAGCCACCCGGACGCGTCGTCGGGGTCCGCCGCGGCGTAGCGCACGGCCAGCGAGGTGAATCCGAGGTCAGTCAGCGCGCCGCCGAGGAAGATGATCGTCGAAAGCGTCGACCAGACACCGAATTGGGATTTGCCGAGCGCCCGCGTGAGCACGACCAGCACGACGACTCCGAAGACGCCGTTGAGCAGGCGGCCGGCGATCTGCAGAGCGATGTCGGCGATCGCGCGACCCGGGGTCGGGCCGGCGGCGTCAGGCGGCGCGACCGGATCGGGGTTCACGGCGGGACCGGAGCCGGCCTCGGGCACGGGCGGACGGTCGGGCGGGGGCGAGGCGTGCATCAAGGTGCGGCGGTTCGGGAACCCGAACGCCGGTCAGCTGGCGGTGGTGGCGAGGATGTTCTCGACGGCGGTGGTGTAGGCGCCCTT
>CAZZWJ010000013.1:0-21371 GCA_964657875.1 uncultured Solirubrobacteraceae bacterium | reverse complement strand
ACGGCGATCGGGTAGATGAAGATGACCTCGATGTCGAACAGGATGAACAGCATCGCGATCATGTAGAAGCTGATCCCGAACCGGAAGCCGCGCTGGATCTCGGAGGGCAGGCCGCACTCGTAGGGCGAGAACTTGCTGTGGTGGCGGCGCTGGTTGCGGACGCCCGTGATCAGGTTCAACACGCCGAACAGCGAGCCGACGGCGCCGCCGAGAATGAGGAAGACGATCGCCGGCAGGTAGCTTCGGATCACAGTTCTCTTATATCACCCGTCAGGGCACCCTAGTAACACCGTGTTACTTAGTGTGGAATGCGTCTTGGGTTCGGGCGCGGGAAGCTGCTGAGACGTGAAGATCGTCCACATCATCGTCGGATCCGCGTGCATCGTCTTCGTCGGCGGGGCGGTGCTGGCCGGCCTCTGGGCCTGGTACCGCTCGCCCCAGAACCGGTTGTTCTGGGGCCTGCTGCGCCTCGGTCAGGGGGCGATCGTCCTGGAGGCGGCGCTCGGTGGTCTGTGGGAGCTCGAGGGTCACCATGCCTCGGGACTGCATCTCATCTACGGGTTGGTCCCCATCGCCGTCTCGTTCGTCGCCGAGCAGCTGCGGATCGCTTCCGCGCAGATGGTCCTCGACGCCCGCGGCTATGAGTCCGCGGCCGAGGTCGGTGAGCTCGAGCCCGCCGAGCAGCGGGTGATCGTGCTCTCGATCGTCCAGCGTGAGCTCGGGGTGATGCTGCTCGCGGTGATCGTCATGACGATCCTGCTCGCGCGGGCGGCGATGACGGGCGGGTAGATCCGGCTGCGCCGGGGTCGGTCGGGCCGGGACCGGGGGCGGGTCAGTCGGCGGGTCGTGGCGTGAGCGCCCGGTAGCCCCCCGCGTACCAGAGCAGCGGCTCGCCTTCGCCGAGTCCCAGGCTCCGGACCTCGCCGATCGCGATCGTGTGGTCGCCCCCGGCGATCAGCTCCCGCAGCGTGCACGTCGCCCACGCGATCGCGCCGTCGAGCACCGGGACCTCGTCGACGGTCCGGTGGCGGACGCCGTCGAGCTTCTCGGCCTCGGGAAGCTTGGAGGCGAAGACGCCGGCGATCTGCGCCTGGGAGCTCTCCAGCACGTTGACCGCGAAGCGACCCGCATCGCGCACGATCGGCAGCGTCCGGGCGCGATTCTCAAAGCAGACGAGGGCCAGCAGCGGCGTGAGCGACAGCGAGCACAGCGCGTTGGCGGTCATCCCGCCCGCCCCGGCGGGGCCGGCGCTCGTGATCACCGCGACGCCGGTGGCGAAGCGCCCGAACGCCTCGCGGAAGAGCTCGGGGTCAGGCGGGTCGGCCACGGGATGCATTGTGAGACACGGCAGGCGGCAGGGCCCCGACGCCGGCGCCTTGAGGTTGCCGCCGGAAGGGGACGCCCGCATTGACTGCCAGCGGGCGCCGCACAGCCGGCGCCGGGGATGTGGCGGAGTTCGTGATCGCCGGCGAGAGTCCTCCCCGCGTCCGCGCGCGGACCGCGTGACGGCGCTCCATCCCGGGCCTGGGTTTATGATTGGCGCCGCGATGAGTCGCCACGCCAAATTCCTCCTGCTTCCCGTGATGCTCCTGGTCGCGCTCGTCACCGCCGCCTGCGGCACCGAGCGCATCGACGTTCCGAAGAATCACGCCCAGGCCGCCGACGGGACGCTGTACCACGGCGCGGTGCTCTTCTCCCAGCGCTGCGCAGGCTGCCACACGCTGTCCTACGCCGGCACCCACGGGTCGGCTCCGAACATCCGCAGCTCGCAGGGCAACAGCGGCCCGAACTTCGATCAGCGCTGCGAACGGCCGATCGACCGCGTCCTGTACGCGATCGAGAACGGCGGCTTCTCCGGCGCCTACATGCCCCAGAACATCGTCGTCGGACACGACGCGGTCGACGTCGCCGAGTTCGTCTCCAAGTACGCCGGTCATCAGGCGGTGACCACCGCCGGGCAGCCGACCTGCCAGCAGAAGGCGATCGGCTCGCTGCCGACCGACACCGAGGGCCTCACCTCCACGGGCTCGTCGCCGGTCTCGGTCAAGCCCGCGGCCAAGCGCTCTCAGCTGGTCTCCGCGCACGCGACGCACACCAAGAAGCACGCCGCCTAGGCGCGCTCGCGTCGGGGCGACAAGCCGACCGAGGGGACGCCGGGCACGATGCTCGACATCCGTCTGATCCGCTCCGATCCCGAGTCGGTGCGTTCCGCGCTGGCCCGTCGCGGCCCCGGTATCGCCGAGTCGGTGGATCAGCTGCTCGCGCTCGACGCGCAGTGGCGTGAGCTCACCGCCGAGCTGGAGGCGATCCGCGCCGAGCAGAACGCCGCCAACCGCGAGATGCGGGGCGCACCGAGTCCCGAGCAGCGGGCGCTGCTCGCCGAGCTCGCCCGCCGGGGCCGGGCGACGAGCGACGCCGAGACCGCAGTCCGCGCGGACCGTGACACGGTGCTGCTCGGCCTGCCCAACCTGCCCAGCCCCGACGCTCCGGCGACCGACACCGTGCTGCGCGAGGTCGGCGAGGGCCGCCCCAGCGGGCGTGACCATCTGGAGCTTGCCGGTCCCCGCATCGACATGGAGCGCGGCGCGCGCGTGTCGGGGTCGCGCTTCGCCTACCTGATGGGCGATCTCGTGATGCTCGAGCTCGCGCTCGTGCGCTATGCGATGGAGAAGGTCTCGGGCGAGGGGTTCGTCCCGGTGATCCCGCCGGTGCTCGTCCGTGAGTCGGCGCTCTACGGCACCGGGTACATGCCCGACACCGAGCAGCAGATCTACGCCCTGAGCGACGATGATCTGTATCTCAGCGGCACCTCGGAGGTCGCGCTCGCGTCCCTGCACGCCGGTGAGATCCTGCCCGCCGACTCACTCCCGGTGCGCTACGCCGGCTTCTCGAGCTGCTTTCGCCGGGAGGCGGGCGCCGCCGGGAAGGACACGCGCGGCATCTTCCGCGTCCACCAGTTCGACAAGGTCGAGATGTTCTCGTTCGTGGCCCCGGACGACGCCCTCGCCGAGCACGCGCGGATCCTCGCGATCGAGGAGTCGATCATGCAGGAGCTCGAGATCCCCTACCGGGTGGTCGCGATCGCCGTCGACGACCTTGGTGCGCCGGCGGCCATGAAGTACGACCTCGAGGCGTGGCTGCCGGGCCAGCAGCGTTACCGGGAGCTCACCTCGTGCTCCAACACGACGGACTTCCAGGCGCGTCGCCTCGACGTCCGCTACCGGCCGCAGACCAACCCGCCCAGCCGACCGACCCACCTGGCGACGCTCAACGGGACCGCGGTCGCGGTCGGGCGCACGATCGTGGCGTTGCTGGAGAACGGTCAGCGCGACGACGGCTCGGTGGTCCTGCCGCCGGCGCTGGTCGCCGCCGGCGCGCCCGCGGAGCTACCGCCGGCGCCGCAGCTCGCGCACTGAACCGAGCCGACCGCGGTCGACCGGATCCTCGACGCGGTCGCCGGGGATCGCCCGCAGCGTCGGCCCGCGGGAGCCGTCGAGCACGATCAGCGCGGCGCGGGGCGGACCGCAGGTGGCGATCCGCGCCCGGATGCGGACGCCGAAGGTGTTCCAGGGCCGGACGTGAGAGCGGGAGAGCTCGGGGTCGAGGCCGTCGGCGGCCTCGGCGATGGCGGCCGCAAAGCCGGTGGGACCCTGGGCTTCCGCGTCGGCGGGGACGAGCAGCTCGGCGACCGGCTTGTCGACGGCGTCCTCCTCGCTGATGCCCAGCAGCGTCTGCGCCTCGCGTGACATCGCCTGCACGAGCAGCTGGGAGTCGACGACGAGGAACGCGTCGCCGGCATCGGGGACCGCGTCCTCACGCGCCTCGAGCAGGAGCCCGAGGCCGCAGGACGGACAGACGCGAGCGGTGGGAGACGGCGCGGCACCGCCGGGTGACGGCGCGGCACAGTGGCCACAGAACCATTTCCACGTGCCGGGGGCATCCAATCCCCCTGGCAGGACCCTAAGAGCAGCTCTCTGATTCATCCTGATGATCGTTGTCGGCGGGAATTGCCCCCCGCGGATTGTCCCCTGTGGGTTGAAGTCTACGTGACCATCGCCCCCGGCGCAAGATCCCTTGACCAGTCTGCGGGCAGCTCCGCGTTTGTTCGATCAGCGCGGCCCAGCGTATAGCGGAGAGAGGGGGATTCGAACCCCCGAACGAGGAGTAACCCCGTTACGCGATTTCCAGTCGCGCCCGTTCAGCCGCTCCGGCACCTCTCCGGGCGCGGCAGAGGCTAGCGTGACCCGCCCGCGAGGCGTGGTCAGATCTGCCACGCGCCGTCGCGCAGCAGTGCCACCTCGGCTCCGTCGGCCGTGATCCCGTCGACCTCGAGCTCGGGGGAGCCGATCATGAAGTCGATGTGGATCTCCGAGACGTTGACGCTCGCGCGGTCGGACTCGTCCTGCACCCCGGACTGATAGCCGGCCCCGAGGGCGATGTGGCTGGCGGCATTCTCATCGAGCAGCGTGTCGTAGAAGACGGTGCCCAGCGGCCCGATCCGGCCCTCCCCGTCGACGAGCGCGAGCTCCCCGAGGCGGGCGCCGCCCGCGTCCCGGGCGGTGAGGCCGCGCAGCACCGCGGCGTTCTCGTCGGCATCGATCGCGACCGCGCGTCCCCCCTCGAAGCGGACCTTGAGCCCGGTCACGGTCGTCCCCGCCACGAACAGCGGCTTGGTCGCGGTGACGACACCGTCGACGCGCCCGGGATCGGGCGTCGTGAAGACCTCCTCGCTGGGGAGGTTGGCGTGGTGGGCGATCCCGTCGACGGTGGAGAAGCCCGCGCACACCCAGCCGCTGGAGGGGAGCAGGCCGACGGTGAGGTCGGTCCCCGGACCGCGCAGGCGGATCGCATCAAAGCGCCGCTGCGTGAGCGCGGCCGCGGCGTGCTCCAGCGCGCTGAAGCGCGCCTGCCAGGCGGCGACCGGATCGGGCTCGTCGAGACGGCATATATGGGCGATCTCCCGCCACAGCCGGTCGAGCGCGGCGTCGGCGTCGAGGTCGGGGTGCACGAGCGTCGCCCACTCGGCGGTGGGGCCGGGGACGAGCGTCCAGTTGGTCGTCCGGGCGTTGACGAGCGCCATCGACTCCGGCAGCCGCGGCAGCATGTCGAGGGCCAGCAGCTCGGGCTCGATGCCGTCCAGCGCGTGGGGGGCGACCGGCCCGGTGATCGAGATCCGCGCCGCCCGCGCCTCGCCCAGGGCCCGCAGTCGCTCACCCATCCACGGCGGCACGTAGCTGAGCGTGTCGCGCGCGGCGTGGCGGGCGCGCGAGCGCTTGAGGTACACGTCGAAGACCGTGAGCTCGACGAACTTCGCCCCGGCGGCGTAGGCGGAGTCGGCGATCGCTCGCGCGAGCGCCTCCTTACCGGGCTCGGAGCTGAGGGCGACGATCTGGCCGGGCTGCACGTTGGCACCGAAGCGCACCGCCAGCTCCGCGAGTGCGCGCGTGCTCTGGTCGTGATCGGGGGTCATGGCCGAGACGGCCGCCTTTCGCAGATCCGGACGATCCCCTGGCCCTTCCCCGGGCGGCCATGGCTCAATCCTCCGGTAGGCTCGGATGACTCATCGAACCGCGTGCTGGGAGAGAGCGATGCGTGAAGGCCTGATGATGGATGACTACCCGCTCACGCTCACGGCGGCGGTGGAACGGGCAGAGCGTTTCACCCCCGGCCGGGAGGTCGTCTTCCGGCGTCCCGACCGCGCCGTGGGGCGCACGACGATGGGCGAGTGCGCGCAGCGCGCCCGGTGTCTGGCGAGTGCGCTGGCGGCACGGGGCATCGCCGCCGGGGACCCGGTGGCGACCCTGATGTGGAACCAGCCCGAGCATCTCGAGGCGTACTTCGCCCTGCCCGCCATGGGCGCGATCGTGCACACCCTCAACCCGCGCCTGCACCCCGACGAGCTCTCGTTCATCGTCAACGACGCCGAGGACCGCGCGCTCATCCTCGACGAGTCGCTGATCGACGTATACCGGTCCTTCGCCGCCGCCCGCGCCTTCGAGACGGTGATCGTCGTGCGCCAGACCGACGCCGAGCTCGACGCCGGCCTGCTCGACTACGAGGCGCTGATCGCCGACGCCCCGCCGATGCAGTGGCCCGAGACGCCCGAGCGGGCGGCCGCCGCCATCTGTTACACGTCGGGGACCACCGGGCGGCCCAAGGGCGTCGTGTACTCCCATCGCTCGCTCGTGATGCACTCGCTGGTGGTCGCGCTCCCCGACGCCAAGGCGATCTCCTCCCGCGACATCGTGCTCCCGGTGGTGCCGATGTTCCACGCCAACGCCTGGGGCCTCATCTACACCGCCGCCCTGATCGGCTGCGGGCTCGTGCTCCCGGGTCCCCACCTGGACGCCGAATCGGTGCTGGAGCTCCTCAGCGGCGAGCGGGTCTCGATCACCGCCGGGGTGCCGACGGTGTGGATGGCGATGCTCGACGCGCTCGACGCCGAACCCGAGCGCTGGGACCTGTCGGCGCTGAGCACCCTGTTCGTGGGTGGCTCGGCGGCCCCGCCGAGCCTGATCAAGGGCTTTGACCGTCACGGCCTGACGATCGTCCACGCGTGGGGCCTGACCGAGACCTCGCCGGTCGGCAGCGTCTCGCGGCTGCCCCGCGAGCTCGAGGACGCCTCCTCCGAGGCGCAGTACGCCGACCGCGCCCGGCAGGGGATCGCCACGCCGTTTATGGAGATCCGCGGCCGTGACGACGACGGCGCGCTGATCGCCTGGGACGACACGGCGATGGGCGAGCTCGAGGTCCGGGGCCCGTGGGTGGCGCGCGGCTACCTCGGCGGGGCCGGCGCCGAGAAGTTCACCGACGACGGCTGGTTCTGCACCGGCGACGTCGTCACGATCGACGCCCGCGGCTCGATCCGGATCTGCGACCGGGCCAAGGACCTCGTCAAGTCGGGCGGTGAATGGATCTCCTCCGTCGACCTGGAGAACCGGCTGATGGCCCATCCGGACGTCGCCGAGGCCGCGGTGATCGCGGTACCCGACGAGCGCTGGGGGGAGCGGCCGCTCGCCGCCGTCGTGGTGCGTGCGGGGCACGAGGTCGATCCCGACGCGCTGCGCGCCCATCTCGCCGGCGACTACGCGAAGTGGCAGATCCCCGACCGCTTCGAGTTCATTGACGCGATCCCGCGCACCGCGACCGGCAAGTTCAAGAAGACGACGCTGCGGGAGATGTTCGTCGACGCGCCGTCCCCGGCCGCGACCGACTGAGCGCCGCGGCGGTCAACCGTTGGCCGGGCGGGGTGCCGGTGTGGGTCAGCCGCCGGCGCGGTGCCCGAAGCCCTGCTTGCAGGAGCGGTAGGCCTCGTAGGCGTTGATCGCGGCGGCGATCTTGCTGCCGTGGCGCAGGTCGACGAACAACCGGTGGCCGTGGTAGATGCAGAACACCTTGCCGGCGGTGCGACGACCCAGGACGCGGTCGGCGATGTGGTGGGCGACGATCCCGCCGACCGCGTGGGAGACCGCGCCGCAGCCGGTTGCGGTGAGCGCGGTGGTGGCGATGGCGCCGGTGAGCAGCAGCGCGAGGGTGAGGCGACGCAGTCGGGACACGGAGCGTGAGGTTAGGACGTCAGCCGGCCGACAGGCGCCGCTTTTGGACCTTGCCGAGCTCGTTGCGCGGCAGCTCGGCGAGGAAGTGCAGGATCCGCGGTCGCTTGTGGGGCGCGAGCAGGTCCGCGACGTGGTCGGCGAGGTCCTGCGGCTCGGCGGCCGCGCCCTCGCGCAGGACGATCCAGGCGACGACGCGCTCGCCGAGATCGTCGTCGGGCTCGCCGGTGACCGCGGCGTCGAGCACCGCCGGATGCTCGCGCAGCGCGCCCTCGATCTCCCCGGCGCCGATCTTGTACCCGCCGCTCTTGATCAGATCCGTCGCGCGGCGCCCGACCAGCCGGAGCGCTCCGCCGGGTGCCCAGACGGCCATGTCGCCGGTGGCGAACCAGCCGTCGCGCAGCGCCTGCGCGGTCGCGTCGGGACGGTTCAGGTAGCCGATAAAGACGTTGGGGCCGGTGAGCTGGACCTCGCCGATCGCATCGCTGCCGGCGGGGATCTCCGCTCCGTCGTCGTCGTGCAGGCGTACCTGCACGCCGGGCAGCGGTGGCCCGACCGTCCCCGGCTGCGCCGGCGTGTCGGCGGGGACGGCGGTGATCATGAGCGTCTCGGTCATCCCGTAGCGCTCCACGATCCGCTGGCCGGTGAGCTCGAGCAGCCGGGCGTGCTCGGCGGCGGGAAGCGGGGCCGAGCCGGAGACGAGCAGCCGGGCGCCGCGGAGGGCCCGGGCGAGATCGGGATCGCCGGCGGCGGCGTCGGCGAGGCGCCGGTACATCGTCGGCACGCCGAACACCACCGTCGCGCCGTCGTCCAGGGCATTGCCGATCGCCTGCGGGGTGAAGCGCCCGGTGTGGACAGCGCAGCCACCACGGCGCAGCGGTCCGAGGATCCCGATCACCAGCCCGTGCACGTGAAACAGCGGGAGCCCGTGGGCCACCACGTCGGAGCCGGTCCAGTCCCACACCTGCGCGAGCGCGTCGAGGTTGGCGGCGAGCGCCCGGGCGGGCAGGACCGCGCCCTTGGGCGGGCCGGTGGTGCCCGACGTGTAGACGACCAGGGCGGGCTCCTCGCCGATGGCCCCGACGCCGACGCCGGCGGCAGGCGTGATGCGGGCGGGCGGACCGCCGACCCGGATGTGGTGGATGTCGCGGAGCGCGTCGGGGACGGCGGCGTCGACTCCGCACAGGAGGGCCGTCGGTTCGGCGTCCCTGACGATGTGGGCGAGCTCCGAGGAGCCCGAGCGGGGGTTGATGAGCACCGCCGGGACCTGCGCCCGCAGCGCCGCCACCACCGCGATCGCCGTCTCGATCCGCGCCTCGGCGAGCACCGCGACCGGGCCGGGACCCCGCCTGCGGATCGCGAGCGCGGGCCCGTGGGTGTCACGCGCGAGCTCGGCGTAGCTGAGGGTTCGCTCGGGGAACCGCAGCGCCGGTCGCTCGCCGCCGTCGTGCAGCGCGGGCAGGAGGCCCTCGCCGACGCCATCGCCGCGCCGCGCGACCGGCCGGCCGTCGCTCATCCGCCGGCCGTCAGCTCCTGCACCATCGGCAGCACCGGCGCCGACGGCGTGCTGGACGTCTTCACGGTCCGCACGCCCGAGCCGCCGATCAGCGCCAGGCGCACCGCCCGCGCTCGCACACGCGGGAACGTGATCGTGTCCAGGACGCCCTTGCCGGTGCCGGCCACGGTGGTGATCTTCCGCCACCGCCCGCCCGCGGTCTGCACGAGCAGGGTGTAGTCGCGGGAGCGCACGGTGTGGACCGGCTCGGGCTTGGGGTGGACGTTGGGCGTGACCGTCGCCGGCCACATCCGGCCCCACCGCACGGTGACCCGGGAGAGCTCCGCCGTCCTGGCGAGGGGGGCGGTGAGCGTCGCCGGCAGCGCCGACGGCTGCCACTCGGTCGCCGGGCTGCCGTCGACCGCGGCCAGCGCGGGCGCGCCGAGGGCGGTGCTCGAGGCGCGCGCGGCCCCGCACGACAGCGCGTCGGTCCCGGTGGCCGTGCTCGTCGCCCGAGAGCGGATCGTGATCGGGTGTCCGGCGTGCACGGTCGCACGACCGCCGGGCGTGGTGAGGGGCAGGGCCGGACCGCTCTGCAGGGTCACCGTCGCGTGGCCCCGGGCGATCGCGAGCGTGAACACGCGGCCTCGCCAGTGCAGGTCGTGCAGCGTGACGCCGCTGATCGATCCCGACAGCGAGGGCGCGAGACGCAGCGCGCCCGGCTGCCAGCGCATCCCCGAGTAGCCGTAGAGGAACTCCTGCAGGAAGCCGCCGATGCCGGTCATGAACGTGAAGGCGCCGCCGGTCCGGGTCTCGGAGAACTGGTGAAAGACGTCGCGGATGAACGGCTGCTCGGAGCGCTCGGTGTAGACGTAGGCCTGACAGGAGGCGGGGGACAGCTGAGCGGACTCGATCGAGCTCACCGCGTCATCCATCGACGGCCCGCCCGGATCGGTGCGCGGGACGTAGAAGTTCAGGTCGGCCCGCTCCACCGCGGCGGAGGCCCGAAAGCCCCACGGATAGGCGAGCAGCGTCACGTCGGCCTGCTTGACCAGCTGGTCGCGATAACCGGCGAACTCGGGATTTGAGCCGGCGCTCACCGGGACCGACCGCTCCAGTCCGCGGGCGATCACCGGCCATGACGCCGGTGCGCGGTGGCCGGTGAGGCGCGCGGCCGCCGTCGCGATCTGCAGCGTCGTCGCGGCCGCGACCTGGGTGTAGGCCTCGTTTGAGACGTTGGGGTTCTCCTCGTCGGGACCGGTGATGTGGTCGATCACGTAGCGGCCCCGGGAGCTGCGTCGCGCGCGGGAGGCCCAGAACTGGGCGGCGCCCGAGATCGTCGGCCAGCCGCGCGTCGTGAGCCACTGCCGATCGCCGGTCGCCAGCCAGTACTGCCATTGCGCGAGGGCGATGTCGGCGGTGATGTGCTGCTCGTAGAGGCCCTCGCTGTTGTTCGACACCGGCGGTGGGATCTGCTCGGTGCCCTTCAGCGCGCTCTCCCACGGGAAGCGCGCGCCCCGGGCGCCCGTCGCGCGGGCGTGGGCACGGGCCTCGGGCAGGCGGCGGTCGCGGTAGGTCTCCATCGCGTCGGCGAGGTCGGGATGCTGGGCCAGCAGCGACGGGAACATCCACGTCTCGGCGTCCCAGAAGATGTGGCCGTCATAGCCGTTGGAGGACAGACCCGCAGGCGAGATCGACCAGTCCTGTCCGGCGCGGGTGCTGGACCACAGGTAGAACTGCGAGGCGTTGACGTCGGTGGCGATCGTGGGGTCTCCGGCGACGTCGATCCGGCCCTGCCACAGCTTCGCCCAGGCCTGGCGGTTGGCGGCCAGCAGCGCGTTCCAGCCGGTGGTGGCCGCGTCGGCGGCCGCCTGCGCCGCGGTCAGCCGGCGCGCCGTGGGCTGGTCTGAGTCCTGAACCCCGACGTACTTGGTCAGCCGGTAGGTCCGGCCGCGCGTGACCGGGAAGCGCACGGTCTGGGCGACGCTCTGCGCGGTGCCGGCGTCGGCCGCCGTCGACGGGGCGGTGATGTCCGCGCTCGGCGCCAGGACGCTGGCCACGGTCGCCTGGATCCCCGTGCCCAGCGCGGCGACGGTGAGCTCGTCGGAGCGGGCGGGCAGATTCCAGGACTTGGCCGCCTGGCGGGTGAGGACCGGGGAGCCGGTCGGCACGTGGGTGTCGGGGGTGCCGTCGATCGCGTCGGTGACGGTCGCCGTTCCCGTCCACATCGGGGTCAGCGTGAGGCGGACGAGTCCGACGTTCTCCCGCGCGCGGTCGGTGAGCACCTCATAGGTGACGTCGGTGACCCGTCCGCCGGGGGCCGTCCACCGCGCATGGGTGGTGACGATGCCGGTGTGCAGATCCAGCGACTGGCGATAGCCGCTCACAGTGGCCGACTGAGCCGAGAACCGCGTCCCCGCGACCGTGAGACCGAGCGACGACCACGTCGGCAGGTTGGCCCGCTGCTGCACCCGCTCGGATGCGGTGCCGCGCGAGGGCTGGGCGTAGAAGCCGGCGAGCTCGGAGTCGGCGGGCACGGTGCCCCCGGCGTAGCCCTGTCCGGCGGCGGGCACCCGGACGCCGAGCAGCCCGTTTCCGGTGAACGTCGGCGCGTAGTGCGACGCCGCGGTGGTGGCGTGGGCGGTGAGCACGAACGCGCCGTCGTTGGCGGCGCGCGCGGCGCCGGGGGTGAGCGCGGCCGCGCCGATGAGCGCGAGGCCGGCGGCCGCGGCGCCCGCCCCGATGCGCGCCCCGGCGGCTCGGGCGCTCACGACTGCGATCGTCGCCGACCGGAACTTCACCGACCGGGAGCTCACGAGCCGGGGCCGACTGCCGTCGAGGCCCCGCCGGCGGGGGTGCCCGACTCCTGCTGCTCGGCGAGCGCCTGGGCGGGATCGTCCTCGACGGCGGTGGTGCGATGCTCATCGTCGCCTGTCGTCACCGGCATGAACTCGTGCACCATCTCGGTGAAGCGACCCTCGGGATCTCGCATCCCCTGCTCGTTGAGCAGCGCGACGAGGAACGGATCGGGGTACTCGGTCGTCGACGCGAGGTTCATGATCGTCATCGTCATCGAGGCGAGCGTCACGGTCAGCAGGACGATCACGATCGCCAGCAGCCACCACTGGTTCCCGGCGCGGGTGAGGATGATGAGCCCGACCCCGATCGCCACCGCCAGCGACCCGATCGATGCCGCCTTGAGGGCGCTCATGTCCTTGAAGAACGGCAGCTTGGAGCGCTCGCCCTGGCTCACGTGTGGACGGTCGGCGGGAACGAGCACGCGGTCGGCCCCGATGACCTCCCGCACGGCCTCGGTGAGCCGGCGGTTGGCGTCAGCGGACAGCTTGGGGTCGTTGACCTCGACCGCACGTTCCTCAAGTCGACCTGCGTCTGCCATCCGGGGCCTTTCGTCGTCGGGAGCGCGCCGGTGCACCGGCGTTGCCTGCACAGAGTCTCATACCAGGCCGCCGGACGGCACGGTGGCCGCCCGTGCATCACCTGGGCGTGGACCGGCGCCTCGGCGGGTCACCCCGGCGCGACCGGCGCCCTGAGCGCGGCGAGGCGCCGGGACGCTTCGGCGATCACCTCGGCTCGCTTGCAGAAGGCGAAGCGCACGAGTGTCGGCGCCGCCGCCTTGTCGTCGTAGAAGGTGCTCGTCGGGATCGCGACCACGCCGGCCCGGTGGGGCAGCTCCCGGCAGAAGGCGACCGCGTCACCGTGGACGTCGGCGTTGGCGAAGTAGGTCGCCTCGGGGATGATCGGGTCAAGCCCCGCCGCCCGGAGCCCTGCGCACAACTGATCACGCGCGTCGCGCAGGGCATCGCGCAGACCGTGCAGCGTCGACGCGGGCATCCGCAGGGCCGCGGCGGCGCCGTGCTGCAGCGGCGTGCCGCCGGCGAAGCTGAGGAACTGCTTGGCCGTCCGGGTCGCGGCGACGAGCTCGCCGGGGCCTGAGGCCCAGCCGATCTTCCAGCCGGTGAACGAGAACGACTTGCCGATGCTCGAGACGGTGAGCGTCCGCTCGGCCATCCCGGGCAGCGTCGCCGGCGGCACGTGCTCGCCGTCGTAGACGAGGTGCTCATAGACCTCGTCGGAGATGCAGACCAGGTCGTGTCTCGCGCACGCGCGCGCGACGAGCGCGAGCTCCTGGGCGTCGAGCACCCGGCCCGTCGGATTGTGCGGTGAGTTGAGCAGCAGCACCCGCGCGCGGCCGCGTCCGCCGGTGATCGCGGCGGTGAGCGCCGCCTCGGTGAGGCGGAACTGCGGCGGATGCAGCGTGACCGTGCGCCGCGTCGCCCCCGCGAACGCGATCGTCGCGGCGTAGGAGTCATACAGCGGCTCGAGCACGACGACCTCGTCGCCGGGATCGCACAGCGCGAGGACCGCCGCCGCGATCGCCTCGGTGGCGCCGAAGGTGATGAGCACGTCCTCGGGTTCGAGGCCATAGTGATCGCGCTGGTGGGCGAGCACCGCGTCGCGCAGGACCGGCACGCCGGGCAGCGGGGCGTACTGGTTCTCGCCGCCGCGCAGGGCCGCCACCGCCGCCTCGATCGCCTCCCGCGGGCCGTCGACGTCGGGGAACCCCTGACCGAGGTTGATCGCGCCCGTGCGCTGGGCGAGCGCGGTCATCTCGGTGAAGACGGTGGTCCCCAGACCGTCGAGGCGGGCGGCGCGGCGGGTGGCGGACGGGGTGCCGAGGCCGCCTGGGGTACCGGTCCCGTGGGCCGGGGCGTCGCCGATGCTCACAACGGTGGAGCGTAGAGGCCCCACTCAGAGCAACGAGTCCAACTCACCCAGGTGGGGCGGGTGGGGCTCGAGCCCGAGCGGCGCGAACCACACCCGGTGCAGGTCGACCAGCGGCTGCGTGGCGTCGAGAACCGCGGTGGCGATGCCCCGCGCGGTGGCGTCGTCGTCCCAGCTCGCCGACTCGCGGGCCACCCGGCTGATCGCGCTCTTCAGCGGCGCCGTCACGCCGTCGACGCGTGAGGGACGGGCGCGTGGCCCGTCCGCCACCGCCGATGCCACCGCGATCGCCTGATCGAGCTCCGCGTCCGCTCGACCACCGACGGCGAGCCGCTCGGCGACCTGACCGCCCATCTCCAGGTGGACGCGCAACTCGAAGTAGGAGCGCTCGGTGAGATAGTCGAGCCGGTCGCCGATGAACCGGACGTAGCGCGAGACCAGGCGCACCTGCTCGGTCGCCAGGGGATCGTCGCCGGCCACCGCCGGCGCCACCACCGTATCCAACGACGTGATGCACGCCGCCAGCCGGCTGGTGATCGCACTAGACATCGACCGGGCCCCGCTTGAGCAGACGGAGCATCTGGTCGGCGATCGGATAGACGGCGGCCTCGACGTAGGCGAGCACCACATCCTGGTGGGACTTGGCCAGGCGCACGACCCGGTGCGCGGTGGCGAGGTTGGAGATGACCAGCTGCCACGCGTTGAGCACCTGGTAGTAGAAGAGCCGTTCGGGATCGACCTCGAGCCCCGAGACGCGGCGATAGCGGTCATAGAAGTCGTGCTCCTCGACGAGGCCGCAGACCAGCAGATCGCCACCCGCCGTCCGGGTTCCGAACAGCTCGGTGGTCGTCCAGGCGAGATCGCGGTGTCGATCCCCGAGATACCCCCGTTCCCAGTCCAACCAGGCGGTGATCTCCGCGCGGTCCTCGTCGAACAGGAAGTTGCCACTGCGAAAGTCGCCGTGGACGACGCTCACCCGATCGAGCGCCGGGGCGTGGTCGGCCAGCCACGCGGTCACCACCTCGACGGCTGGGAACTCCTGTCCGCGGTCCTCCTCCCAGACCCGACGCGCGCGGCCCATCTGCCACACGGCGGACTCGGCGCTCCCGACCCGCGGGACGTCGAACGCATCGAGCGCGTCCTCTGCCCATTCGTGGGTGTGGACGGCCGCGAGGTGCTCGACGAACTGGCGCCCGAGCTGCGCTCGCAGACGCGGTCCGAAGACCGTGCCGGTTCCGCTCACGCGGGCGCGATCGTCGCTCGGCCGCGACACTCCCTCGGCGAACGCGTAGATGATCGCGGGCTCGGGGAACCACTGCGCGTCGGCGTCGACCCACGGCGTACGCGGCACCGGAACCACGCCGTCCATCGCCCGCAGCAGCTGAAACTCGCGGCGCCGGCTCGTCGCGTTCAGTGACTCGGAGGGCTCCATGCGCACGACGAGGTGCTCCGGGCGCCCGCCGGAGCGCAGCGTGAAGCCGAACTGGATCTTGGACGCCCCACCGGCCAGCCAGTGGCCGTCGCCGATCTGAAACTCGCCCGGGAGGGTCTCGCTCAGGAACGCCTGCACGCGATCGGTCATCTCTTCCCGCGTCGGCATCACGTGGGGGCCGCTGGCCCGCCGCCGCAGCTTGCGGGTGAGCACGCGGTCGTACTCGGCCTCGGTCGGGAACGCCGTGCGCATGGCGGCGATGAACGGCTCGGTGGGCGCGTCGCGGAGTTGCTCGTTCGCGTCGCCGGCCGCGACGAAGCGCGGCGGGTCGCCGCCGTCGGCTCTGGCCCCCGGCCCGACGCCACGGTCCTCGCCCATCGCGGTCATGCCGACAACGAGGGCACGGGATCGGTGAAGCGTCGGCCGCGGAGCCGGCTCTCGACGCCCAGCGCGCGATTCTCCTGGAACACCCCGTAGCCGACCCGCTCCCCCAGATCCCACCGGACGAGGCTCGCCCAGCACACGCACGGCGCGTACGCGCGCCAGGGCGCACCGGAGATCGGCTGGCCGGTCATCGCCCAGGTCCGCCCGCGCGCGTCGGTGGCGAGCACGTCGATGGCGATGGGGACGATGCCCAGGCGCGTGGTCGACATCCGCATGTCGGTGAGCGCCATGACCTCGCCGTGATCCAGGAGATAGCCGTGGGCGAAGCGCTGATCCTCGCCCGTCGGCGCCTCGGGGTCGAGGTGCAGGTGGAAGCGCAGGCCGATCTCCTCGCCGAACTGCGCCCACCCGGAGTTCATCGGCGGAATCTCCATCTCCGGTCGTGGCCCCCAGCTGTGGTTCATGCGATCGACGATGTCCACGGCGTACTGGCGGCCGCGGATCCTGATCGTCCCGGTGACCCGGCAGTGCATGTCGTAGTGACCCTTGTAACCGCTGCCCATGGACGTGCGGTCGAGCTGCTTCGCCGCGTCGGCGGACGCGAGCGGGTTCTGCGTGGGGTCGTTGATGTCGAAGGGGTCCATGATGCCGCGGTAGTCGAGATGGATCTCGGTGTCGTCGAACCCCACGTAGTCGACCCGGTAGTCATGCGGCGGGCGCACGGCGGTGACGCTCAGTCCGTTGGGTCCCTCCAGCCGGGAGAAGCGCTCCGGTGCCGGGAGGTGGTTCTGGCTGTCGATGTAGAGCAGCTCGAACTCGGTCTCGCAGACCGCGCCCGAGAACCGGATGTCGTTCTGCATCACGCCCAGCACGGGGAGCACCGCGCAGTAGACGTGGCCGTAGAGGCGCTCCTCGGGAACCGAGATCGGCAGGTAGTACGTCTCGGTCCAGCGAAAGTCACTGGCGTCGGTGTGGTGATATTCGAGATCCTCCGCGGTGATCATCTGGGCTCCCAGGCCGGTGTGCTCGAGCCGTCAGATCCTCGTGCATGGGCGGTGAACGGCGCGACCGGCCAGCGCCGCGGAACTGTGAGAACCGACAAATGAGCCGTGCTCGCTGCGGGGTCGGCGCCGATGGGCGAGCGGTACTGTCGGGCTCCGACGCGCAGGCGCCGGCGGCGAACCGGAAGGGAGAGCGTGTGATCACCGCAGCGGACTCGGAGTTTCATGAACGGGACCCCTCGGTCTCCAACTGGGCGGAGACGATCGTGCTCGTGTTCTCGGTTCCCGAGGCCGGGATCCTCGGCAACGCGTACGTGCTCGCGCGGCCCAACCTCGGGGTCGCGTCGTCGTCGATCGTCGTCACCTCGGGGATCCGCGGGCACGGCCACGAGCTCGACTTCTCCGATGCCCGCGTGCACCTGCCGTGCCCCGAGTCGTTTCTTGACTTCGAGCTCGACAACGGCCTCAGCGTCACCGCCACCGACGCGCCCCGGGACTTCCACTTCCGCTATGCGGACACCCACGGCGCCTGCACCTTCGACCTGCGGTTCCGCGGCGTGATGGCGCCGTTCGACACCCACGACCCGGATGAGAATCCGCTCCTCGCCGCCGGCAGCGCCGACTCGGGCTACGGAGACGCCTGGGCCAACGGCCACCTCGACATCATCGGGCATGTCACCGGCGAGCTCGAGCTGCGGGGTCGCCGGTATGCGGTCGACTGCTACGACGGGATGGACCGCAGCTGGGGTCCCCGGGAGGAGCACGGCGCCCGCGCCATCACCTGGCTGCACGTCACCTTCGGCGAGGAGTTCGGCCTCCATCTCGCGGTCACCATGGACCTGCGCGACGGCACGGTGGTCTATGACCAGTTGCGCTTCGGCTACGTCCAGGAGCACGGCGAGGTGCACGGGATCGTCGAGGCCCGGGTGGAGGCGCAGCGGATCGACATGGTGCCGACCCGCAACCACATCTGGGCCCGGGACACCCGCGGGCGCGAGTACGAGTTCCACGGCACCGCCGTCGGCGGGTACCCGTGGTACCAGTTCATCCCCGCTTACGTGTGCTTTCAGAGCCTGTTCCGCTATGAGTCCGACGGCCGCGTCGGCTACGCCGAGATGGGCGACATCTTCGGGATGGAATGGCTTGGCGATCGGATCTCGAGCCACGCTCGACTCAGACCCGACGGCGCGATTGGAGCCCGACCGTGAGCACGACCTATGACGCAAACCCGCTCGAGGCCACCGTCGAGGCGGCGCTCACGGACAAGATGCGCCGCCGAGGGGTCGTCGTGCACGAGGCGCCGGTCGCCTCGGTGATCGAGGAGCGCCTGAACGCGTTCCTCGCCGCCCACCTCACCGCCGGCTTCACCGTGACCGGTCTGCGCCGCCTCCCTGGAGGCGCCTCCAAGGAGCAGTTTCAGTTCGCGCTGGACTGGACCGACGACGCCGGACCCCGCCACGATCGCATGGTCCTGCGGATGGACCCGCCGGCCTCGATGGTGGAGACCGCGCGCTCGCGCGAGTTCGAGGTGCTGCGCGCCCTGGAGGGGGTGATCCCGGTTCCCCAGGTCTTCTGGGTCGCCGAGGACCCCGCCGACCTCGGAGCCCCCGCGATGATCTGCGGCTGGATCGACGGCGTCGCGAGTCCGGCCGAGGGCTCGACGACCGCCTCCGGTCTCGGACAGACCTATGGGGAGCGGCTGCGGCCGCTGCTCGCCGAGCAGTTCGTCACCCACCTCGCTGACCTGCACCGCTTCGACTGGTCGGGGCTCGAGCTCCCGTCGCTTGACCGGCCGCAGCTCGACACCCCGCAGGCTGTCGAGTGGCGGCTGGCCTCCTGGGACCGCGCCTGGGCGCAGGACTCGTTTGAGGCCCACCCCACGATCATGCTCACCCGCGAGTGGCTGTGGGCCCACCGCCCGGCGGTCGATCACCTCTCGATCGTGCACGGCGACTACCGCAACGGCAACTTCCTGTTCGACGAGTCGACCGGCCGGATCACCGCGGTGCTCGACTGGGAGCTCACCTATCTCGGTGACCGCCACCACGATCTCGCCTACGCGATGATGGAGGGGTGGGGCGAACGTGACGAGGCGACGGGTGTCTTCTACTGCTCGGCGCTCATCAGCCGCGACGACCTGATCACGCTCTACGAGCAGCGATCCGGCCTCACCGTCGACCCCGAGCGACTGCGCTACTACACGGTGCTGAACCTGTACTGGGCCGCGGTCGCGTTGATCGCCACCGGGCCGCGCAACGCCCATGAGCGCATGACCCACCTCGACGTCATGCAGAATTTCCTCAGCGGCCTCGGCAGCGCCTTCATCAACGACCTGAACGACATCCTCGTCGAGGAGTGACGCACCCGTGATCCCCACCGTCTCCCAACAGCTGAGCGCGATCCGCCACACCATCGCCAAGACGATCATCCCGGCGATCGACCCCGCCGAGACGTTCGCCCAGGAGCAGGCCGGGCTCGTGCTGGCGAGCCTCGACTGGGCCCTCGACGTCGCCGGATCCGAATACCGCTACGAGCTCGTCGAGCACGCGGAGTACCGCGATGTCCTCGGCCGGCTGCTCGCCCTCAAACCCGCTCCGGACGTCGTCGACCGTGGCCGCGCGACCCTCGAGGCACCGGCGAGCGCCGACGGCGACCTCCCGGGGCTCCGCGATCAGAACCTCACCCTC
This sequence comes from uncultured Solirubrobacteraceae bacterium, assembly GCA_964657875.1. Lineage (GTDB taxonomy): Bacteria > Actinomycetota > Thermoleophilia > Solirubrobacterales > Solirubrobacteraceae > Palsa-465. The sequence continues at coordinate 2,076 of CAZZWJ010000013.1, read as the reverse complement.
AAGGCGCTCGTCGAGGACGCCTTCGTGGCGCTGACCACCGGTCCCGACGAACCCGCCGCTCAGGCGGCCCGGCGCATCGTCTCCACGCTCGCGCGGCGCCAGAGCGAGCGCGAGCTGGCCTGGGGCCGGATGACCGGGTTCCCGCACGGAGCCGGTGCCATCGGCGACGTGCTCGCCGCTCAGGTGACGGCCCTCGGGCCTCGGTAGTGAGCCGGCACAGCCTCCCCACCGCGGACCGACGCATCGACATCCCCGGCACCGTGAATCTTCGTGACGTCGGCGGCTACCCGGCGATGGACGGCGCGGTCCTCGCCGACGGGCAGCTGCTGCGCTCCGAGGTGCTCGTCGCCGGCGGGACACCGGCCGTCCAGGGGGTCTGGGACCCGGCACAGGCTCACCGATTCGCCGCGTTGGGGCTGCGCACGATCATCGATCTGCGCGCCGTGCCCGAAGCGTTGAAGACCCCGTCCGCGTGGGCGCAGGCGACCGGCGCCGAGGTCGTGGCCCTGTCGATCGCCGAAGGGGCCGAGGGCACCGACACCGACCTCATCCGACGGCTCATATCGGGCGAGCTCACGCGCTTCGACGAGCGCGACCTGGGGCGGTTCTACTGCACCACCCTGGACCGCCGGGGCTCGGTGTTCGCGGAGGCGGTCGGCGTGCTCGCCGGCCCCGGGCGATTGCCGGCCCTCGTGCACTGCGCGGCCGGCAAGGACCGGACCGGCCTGCTCATCGCGATCGTGCTCGAGGTGCTCGGTGTCCCCCGGGAGATCACGGTCGCCGACTACGCGCTCACCGGCGTCCTGCGTCCCGATCGCCATCTCGCCTACGCCGATCGCTTCGCCGACTCGCCGGTGGCGGTCGACGACGTGCGGGCGCTGTTCGCCACCCCGCCGCGGGCGCTGGAGCTCGCGCTCGAGCACCTCGATGCTCGGTACGGGGGCGCCGCCGCCTACCTCGCGGACGCCGGCGGGCTCGACGACGGGGTCCTCGACGACCTGCGCGGCGCCCTGCTGTGCCCAGCGCGCGGATCGTGACCCGGTCTGAGACCGTTACGACCTCCGACGCGGTCGCGTCCGGTGAGCGATCCACCACCGCGGGCCTCCGGGGAGCGCGTCCGGCGAGCCCTAGACTGCCCGGTCAAGCGGCCGAGGGAGGCAAGACACGGTGTCAACGGACATTTCTCGAGTAGCAGTCGTCGGTGCGGGATTCATGGGATCGGGGATCGCCGAGTCCTGTGCGCTGGCCGGGATCGACGTGACGATCTATGAGCCCGACGAGGCGCCGCTCGAGCGTTCCCGGGGACGCCTGACGCAGTCGACCGACCGGGCGGTGACGCGCGGCAAGCTGACCGCGGAGGAGGCCGAGGCGCTCAAGGCCCGGATCGCCTACACGACCTCGCTCGACGACCTCGACGGGGTCGACGGGGTGATGGAGGCGGTGATCGAGGATCCGCGGGTGAAGGGCAAGTTGTTTCAGACCCTCGACCAGCGGCTGCCCGACGCGAGGTTTCTCGCCTCCAACACGTCCTCGATCCCGATCGCGGAGATCGCGTCGTGGACCCGGCGTCCGGAGCGCGTCATCGGTCTGCACTTCTTCAGCCCGGTGCCGGTGATGAAGCTCGTCGAGGTCGTCGTCGGCCTCGACACCTCCGCGGACACGACGGCGGTCGCCGAGGCGTTCGCCGAGGGTCTGGGCAAGCATCCGATCCAGACCAAGGACCGCTCCGGGTTCATCGTCAACATGCTGCTCGTCCCCTACCTGATGGCCGCCGTGCGGATGCTCGAGGACGGCTTCGCGACCCGCGAGGACATCGACGACGGGATGCGCCTGGGCTGCGGGCACCCGATGGGGCCGCTCACCCTGTGTGACTTCATCGGCCTCGACGTGCTCTACGCGATCTGCGACTCGCTGTATGAGGAGTTCAAGCGTGCGGAGTACGCGCCGACGCCGTTGCTCAAGCGGATGGTCGTCTCCGGTCACCATGGCCGCAAGACCGGCCGCGGCTTCTACGACTACAGCTCCTGACCCCCGTCGGCGAGCGCGGTGTCCTCGGAGTCGTCGTAGAGCGCGCCG
>CAZZWJ010000012.1:0-23385 GCA_964657875.1 uncultured Solirubrobacteraceae bacterium | reverse complement strand
ATTTGAAGACGCCGCTGCCGGTGGTGATTGCGTATTTTACGGCGATCGCCGATGAAGATGGGACGACGCATTTCTTCAACGACGTGTATGGGTATGACAAGGACTTGAATGCGGCGCTGGCGAAGGGGCGGCCGTATGAGCGGGCGGAAGTGAAGATCAATCCGAAGCTGGTGCCAGGGGAAACGGAGTAGCGGCTTCGTCGGCGCGGGGAAAGCGCGAGGGGTCGGCGGCGAGCTCGGCGTGGACGCGCTTGAGGTAGTCGGTGAGGCGCTGGCCGCGGTGGACAGGAATGTGTGTCGCCGGCGACGATGATCCTGTCCGCCACGGGAAGATGGGGTCCGTGGACAGGATCGTGGGTGGCAAAAAGCCCCGATGTGGACGCGCTTGGGGTGGTGCGGAGCGGCACCGAAGACCGACTCAGGGTGGCTGCGGGTGGATGATCCGCGCGCAGGAGACCGCTTCGCTCTCGCGACGATCGGCCGCGCCGACGAGGCTCATGCGACGCTCCGGTCGGACCTCGAGGCGGGGCCGTGCTGAAACCCTGTCCGACCGAGACCACGATTCAGCGCGCGGCCACCGCGAACGCGGCTTCATCGCGGCCGTAGATGCACCGTTGGGACGCGCCACCCCACGTCGCCCCGCCCGCCAGAGACCGCCGCCATGGGCACGCCCCGGTGCGGGGCGTGCCCATCCCACCACCTACGCCCCGACGAGCACCTCGTCGTCGGAGTAGATCTCACCGCGCTCGGCCTTCTCGACCAGTGACGCCGGCGGCTCAAAGCGCGCGCCGTACTGCTCGGTCAGCTCCCGCGCGCGGGCCACGAAGCCGGCGAGGCCACCCTCGTAGCCGTTGATGAACTGCAGGACCCCGCCCGACCAGGCCGGGAAGCCGATCCCGAAGATCGAGCCGATGTTGGCGTCCGCCACGGACTCGATCACGCCCTCGTCCAGGCAGCGCACCGTCTCGACGGACTCGATGAACATCATCCGCTCCTCGAGGTCCTTCAGCGACAGCGCCGAGGGGTCGGCGACCGGCGGGAACGCGTCCCGCAGCCCCGGCCACAGACCGGTCCGCTTGCCCTCGGCGTACTCATAGAAGCCCTTGCCCTCCAGGCGACCGGGCCGCTCGAACTCGTCGAGCATCCGGTCGATGACGACCGTCGAGGGATGGTTGTCAAAGCCCGAGCCGGTCTCCCCGGCCTCCTCGGCGGCGCGGCGGATCTTGCGCATGAGCTTGAGGTTCAGCTCGTCGGAGAGCTGCAGCACCGGCGCCGGATATCCGGCCTGGGCCGACGCCTGCTCGATGCTCGCGGCGGGCACGCCCTCGGTGAGCATCGCGATCCCCTCGTTGATGAACGTCCCGATCACGCGCGAGGTGAAGAACCCGCGGGAGTCGTTGACGACGATCGGGGTCTTCTTGATCAGCTTGGCGAGGTCGAGCGCCCGGTAGAGCGCCTCGTCACTCGTCTCCTTGCCGCGGATGATCTCCAGCAGCGGCATCTTGTCCACGGGGGAGAAGAAGTGCAGCCCGATGAAGTCCGCCGGGCGTGAGACGTTGTGAGCCAGGCCGGTGATCGGCAGCGTCGACGTGTTGGAGCCCAGCAGCGCGTCGGGCGCGAGGTGCGGCTCGATCTCGTCCATGACCGTCTTCTTGACCGCCGGATCCTCGAACACCGCCTCGATCACGATCTCCGCCCCCGCAGCGGCCGCGGGGTCGGTGGTCGCGGTGATCCGGGCGAGCAGCGCATCGCCGTCCTCCTGGGAGGTGCGGCCCCGCGACACCGCCTTGGCGATCAGCTTCTCCGAGTACGCCTTGCCGCGATCGGCCGCCTCCTGGGAGACGTCCTTGAGCACGACCTCGATCCCGGCCTGGGCCGAGACGTAGGCGATCGCGGCGCCCATCATGCCCGCCCCGAGCACCACCATCTTCTTGGGCGCGAAGCGCTCGATGCCGTCCGGGCGCCCCCGCGCGCCCGTCGCGCGTTGCAGGTCGAAGAAGAACGCCTGGATCATGTTCTTGGAGATCTGGCCGCAGACGAGGTCGACGAAGTAGCGCCCCTCGATCTCGATCGCGTTGGCGAAGTCGACCTGGGCGCCCTCGACGGCCGCCGACATGATCGCCACCGGCGCCGGGTAGTTGGCGCCCTTGAGCTGCTTGCGCAGGTTGGCCGGGAACGCCGGGAGGTTCATCGCCAGCGACGGCGTCGACGGGGTGCCGCCGGGGATCTTGTAGCCCTTCACGTCCCACGGCTGACCGGCGAACGACTCGGCGTCCTGAGCGCTGATCCACGCCTTGGCGGCGGGCACGAGCTCCTCGCGTGAGCCGACGACCTCGTCGATCAGGCCCATCTCCAACGCCTTGGCGGGGCGCAGCTCCTGGCCCTGCAGCAGCAGGCCCATCATCGCGTTGACGATCCCGAACATCCGCACCGTGCGGGTGACACCGCCGGCGCCCGGCAGCAGCCCGAGCTTGACCTCGGGGAAGCCGAGCTTGACCTTGGGGTCATCGACGGCGATTCGGTGATGACAGGCGAGGCAGATCTCAAGCCCGCCGCCGAGCGCGGCGCCGTTGATCGCCGCGACGACCGGCACGCCGAGCGTCTCGATGCGCCGCAGCACCGCCTTGTTCTCCCGCACCCACCGGGACACCTCGGCGGCGTTCTCGCGGGTCGCGGCCTTCAGGTCGTTGAGGTCGCCACCGGCGAAGAAGGTCTTCTTCGCCGATGCGATCACGACGCCGGTGATGGAGTCCTTCTCGGCCTCCAGACGGTCGGCCGTCGCCCGGATCGACTCGCCGTAGGCGGCGTTCATCGTGTTCGCGGACTGGTTGGGGTCGTCGAGGGTGAGGATGACGACGCCGTCGTCGTCCTGGTCCCAGCGGATCGTGCTGTCGCTCATGTGTCGGTCTCTCTCGTTCTCGGTCGGTCGGTCAGATGCGCTCGATGACGGTGGCGATGCCCATCCCGCCGCCGATGCAGAGCGTCGCCAGGCCGTAGCGGCCGCCGGTGCGCTCCAGTTCGTCGATGAGCGTCCCGAGGATCATTCCCCCGGTGGCGCCGAGCGGATGGCCGAGGGCGATCGCGCCGCCGTTGACGTTCACCTTCTCCATGTCGGCTCCCATGTCCCGCACGAAGCGCAGCACGACCGCCGCGAACGCCTCGTTCATCTCGATCAGGTCGATGTCGTCGATCGTCAGCCCGGCCTTGGCGAGCGCCTTCCTGGTCGCGGGAGCGGGGCCGGTGAGCATGATCGTGGGCTCGGCGCCGGTGACCGCGGTGGCGAGGACCTTCGCGCGGGGTCGAAGTCCCAACGCCTCTCCGGTCGACTCGTTGCCGATCGCCAGCAGCGAGGCGCCGTCGACGATGCCCGATGAGTTGCCCGGAGTGTGGACGTGGTCGATCTTCTCGACCCAGTGGTACTTCTGCAGCGCGACGGCGTCGAAGCCCCCCATGTCGCCGATGCCGGCGAACGACGGCTTCAGCCCCCCGAGCGTCTCGGCGGTCGTGCCGGCCCGGATGAACTCGTCGTGATCGAGGATGACCTGGTCGTTGAAGTCGAGCACCGGCACCACCGAATCCGAGAAGCGACCCTCCGCCTGAGCGGCGCTGGCCCGGTCCTGGGAGCGCACCGCGTAGGCGTCGACGTCGTCGCGGCTGAACCCCTCGATCGTCGCGATCAGGTCCGCGCTGATCCCCTGGGGCACGAACGACGCGTCGTAGGCGGTCTCGGGGTCCATCGCCCACGCGCCGCCGTCGGCGCCCATCGGCACGCGGCTCATCGACTCCACGCCACCGGCGAGCACGAGGTCCTCCCAGCCGGAGGCGACCTTCTGAGCGGCCATGTTGACGGCCTCCAGGCCCGAGGCGCAGAAGCGGTTGAGCTGCACGCCGGAGACGGTGTCGGGCAGTCCGGCCTTCAGCGCGGCGGCGCGGGCGATGTCCCCGCCCTGGTCGCCGATCGGGGTGACGCAGCCGAGCACCATGTCGTCGACGCGGCTGGGATCGAAGTCCGGATTACGGGCCAGCAGCTCGTGCACGAGGGTCACGACGAGGTCGATCGGCTTGGTCGCGTGCAGTGACCCATTGACCTTGCCCTTGCCGCGCGGAGTGCGCAGGGCCTCGAAGATGAGCGGTTCGGTAGCTGCCATGCGGTCTGCTCCTCGCTGTGCACTGCACACGGTGTTCGGAAAAACGACTTCGCCTATGGTACCCGCCCCTCTAAGCTGCGCCTCAGTGAGCACCGGGGATCTGGGGACCGAGGACACCGGCGGCGTCTCGGACACCGGCCGCTCGACCGGGGGTCTCGCCGACACGCTGTCGGGGTCGACGGCGTGGGCGCGCAACCTCGAGGCGCCGCTGCGGGACTTCCTGAGCACCGAGACCGGCTCGGCGGCGGTGCTGCTCGTCGCCGCGCTGGCCGCGCTCGTGTGGGCGAACATCGGGCCCTCCTACGAAACGGTCTGGCATACGACGCTGAGCGTCACCGTGGGCGGTGGCGGAGTGAGCCTCGAGCTGCGGCGGTGGATCAACAGCGGGCTCATGGCCCTGTTCTTCTTCGTCGTCGGGCTGGAGGCCCGGCGCGAGTTCGACCTCGGTGAGCTGCGCGACCGCCGGCGGCTGTTGCTGCCGGTCTGCGCGGGCCTCGGCGGGATGGTCGTGCCGGTTCTCCTCTTCCTGGTCATCGCCCACCGCTCGACCGGCCACGGCGCGTGGGGGGCGGCGATGTCGACCGACACCGCGTTCGAGCTCGGGATGCTCGCGCTCGTCGGCCGCCGCTTCCCGCCGAGCCTGCGCGCGTTCATGCTCACCGTCGCCGTCGTCGACGACCTCGTCGCGCTGATCGTGATCGCGGCCGTGTTCACCACCCACCTGCAGGTGGTCGCGCTCGGGGTCGCGCTCGCCGCGCTCGCGGTGCTCATCCTGCTGCGGGTCAGCGGCGTGCATCACGGGGCGCCCTACCTCGTCGTCGGCGTCACCGCCTGGGTCGCCGTCCTGAAGTCCGGGATCGACCCGATCGTCGTCGGCCTCACCATGGGCCTGCTCACGATCGCCTACCCGGCCGCGCGCCAGGACCTCGAGCGGGCCACCGACCTGTTCCGGGTGTTCCGCGAGCAGCCCAGCTCCGAGCTCATGGCCTCCGCCCGGGTGGGGCTGCGCCAGGCGCTGTCGCCCAACGAGCGTCTCACCCAGCTCTTTCACCCGTTCACCAGCTACGTCGTGGTGCCGCTGTTCGCGCTCGCCAATGCCGGCTTCCCGGTGAGCGCGAGCTTCCTGCGTCACGCCTACCAGTCGCCGCTCACCCTCGGGATCATCATCGCCTACGTCGTCGGCAAGCCGCTGGGGATCTGCGCGGCCGGAGCGCTCGTGACCCGGCTAAACCGGGGGCGGGTCCGGCTCCCGGTCGGCTGGGCATCGGTGCTCGGAGGCGGCACCGTGGCCGGCATCGGCTTCACGGTTTCGCTGCTCATCGCGACGCTCGCCTTTCAAGGTCGTGAACTGGCCGAGGCCAAGCTCGGAGTCCTCTCCACGCTCGTGCTCGCGCCGATGCTCACGCTCCTCGTCCAGGCGCTCGCGCGCCGGCTGCCGCGGCGCTGGCGGCTGGCGGCGATCGTCGGCTCCTCGGAGCAGATCGTCGATCTCGCGATCCCGGTCGACCCGGCCCGCGATCACATCCGCGGTCCCGAGGAGGCGGTGGTGACGCTGCTCGAGTACGGCGACCTCGAGTGCCCGTTCTGCAACCAGGCCGAGCCGGTGATCCGGGAGCTGCTCGCGGACTTCGGGGAGCTGCGCTACGTGTGGCGCCACCTGCCGCTCAACGACGTCCATCCCCACGCCCAGTTCGCCGCCGAGGCGGCGGAGGCCGCCGCCGACCAGGGCCGCTTCTGGGAGATGCACGACCTGATGTTCGAGCACCAGGATGCGCTGCGCGTGCGGGAGATCGTCGGCTACGCCCAGGAGCTCGGGCTCGACGTCGAGGCGTTCAAGACGTCGGTGAAGAAGCGCCGCGGGGCCGGCCACGTCGCCGACGATGTCGAATCCGCCGACCTGAGCGGCGTGTCGGGTACCCCGACGTTCTTCATCAACGGCCATCGCCACCAGGGTGCCTACGACATCCCGACGCTCACCCGGGCGGTGAAGCTCGCGGGGGCGCGGTCGCGGCTGCGCGCCTGAGGTCCGGGCCGCAATCCTCACCATCCTCTTCATCAACTCGTCACCCGCTCTTCGCGGTGAGTCGCACAGTGATGTGCATGAACCCCAAACGTGTCTTTCCAATCCTCACGGTGGCGGCGGCATGTGCGGCGGGCGCGGTTCCGGTCGCCTCCGCGAAGGCCGCCGAGGTCCAGCAGGCCTCCAGTGGCAACTGGTCGGGTTACGTCGTCGGCAGCTCCGGCTCGTCGTCGCGCACCTTCAAGACCGTCACCGGCAGTTGGGTGCAGCCCACCGCTCAATGCTCGGCCGCCACCGGCAGCACCTATTCCGCCTTCTGGGTCGGCCTCGGTGGCGCCACCGGCAAGTCGTCGCTGGAGCAGGACGGCACCGAGGTCAACTGCTCGGCTGACGGCAAGGCCACCTACTACGCCTGGTATGAGCTCGTCCCCAAGGCCCCGGTGAAGGTCAAGATGGCGGTTCACCCCGGCGACCACATGACCGCCACCACCTCGGTGAACGGTCATCACGTCACCGAGACGATCGTCAATCACACCACCGGCGCCACGTTCGCCAAGACGCTCTACATGTCCGCTCCCGATCTCTCCAGCGCCGAATGGGTCACCGAGGCGCCCTCGGAGTGTCAGGGTTCGGTCGCCAACTGCTCGGCCCTGCCGTTGGGTGACTTCGGCAAGGTGACGTTCAGCGGCGCGTCGGCGACCGACTCCACCGGACACACCGGCACGATCGGCGACAGTGCCTGGCAGACCGCACGCCTCACCCTGTCGGCAAGCGATGCCGCCACCGGCGCGCCGGGCGAGATCGGCTACGGGGGGTCGTCCACCACGAGCTCGGCCGGCGCCACCGCGTCGACGTTGACTGACGGCGGCAGCTCCTTCTCGGTGTCCTACAAGAGGAACTCGACGTCGACCTCGAGCGGGGTCGGCTACGGGTACGGCTCCGGTGGCGGATATGGCTACGGGTCGGGCGACGGCTACGGGTATGGATCGGGCTACGGCGCCTACGGGTCAGGCGGCGGCTACGGCTACGGCTACGGGCAGGACACCTACGGTGCCGGCTCGGGCTACGGCGGCTACGGCTACGGCTACGGCGCCAACACCAACGCCGACGGTGGCTACGGCGTCGGCTACCCGTACTGACCGCCGGTTGCGTCGATCTCCCCAGCCTGCGCCGGGCGCCGTCGGTCAGACCGGCGGCGCCGGCGTGGCCGGCCACGGTGCGGCCGGCGGTACGCGCCATGAGTTGGTGACGACCGCACACCGCGTCGGGCTCGGTTCCCCGGTAACGTCACGCCGGCAATGGGGATTGAGGAACTGCTGGGCGACGGTCGGCGACTCGCCGCCCGCGCCGGGGATGAGGCGGCGTTCGCGACGGCCTGCTTCCGGGCCGGCATCTTCGGTATCGATCCGCCCACCCAGGTGGCGCGGATGCTCCTCGCGCTGCAGCGCTACGGCCTGCTGTCGGCGACGGTGCCGATCAGCGCCATTCGCCACGGCGATCAGGTGGCGATCCGAGACGAGCGCGGCGACATCACCTACCGCGAGCTCGACGCGCAGACCAACGCACTGGCCAACGCCTGGCGTCAGGAGGGGGTGCGTCCGGGGGCCGGGGTGGCGATCCTCGTGCGCAATCACCGTGGCTTCGTGCTCGCGGTGTTCGCCGCCGCGAAGCTGGGCGCGAAGATCATCCTGCTCAACACGTCGTTCGCAGGCCCCCAGATCCGCGAGGTCGCCCAGCGCGAGGGCACCGACATGCTCGTCCACGACGACGAGTACGCGGCGGTCCTCGGCGGGATCGAGCCCCCCCACGGCCGCTGGCGCGCCTGGGTCGATGACGAGGCGGAGCTCTTCGCGCCCGACACGATCGCCGGACTGATCCAGCGCGGATCGACCGATCCGCCGCCGCGCTCGAAGATCAACCCGCGGATCGTGATCCTCACCAGCGGGACGACCGGAACCCCCAAGGGCGCCCCGCGCGAGGCGCCCAAGTCGCTGGGGATCATCGGCGGCGTGCTCTCCAAGGTTCCGTTCCGCGCCCGGGAGACGACCGTGCTGGGGGCGCCGATGTTCCACGCGCTCGGCCTCGCCGGCATGGCGCTGGGGCTCTCGCTGGGATCCACGCTCGTCGTCAACCGCCGCTTCGACCCCGAGCAGACGCTCGACGCGCTCGCCGACAACGACGCGTCCGCGCTCGTCGTCGTGCCGGTGATGCTGCAGCGGATGCTCGAGCTCGGCGAGGACCAGGTGCGTGCCCGGGACCTGCGGGACCTGCGGATCATCTTCGTCTCGGGCTCGGCGATGAGCGCCGATCTCGTGCGCCGGACCCTGCGGGCGTGCGGGCCGGTGCTCTACAACATGTACGGCTCCACGGAGGTCGCCGAGGCGTCGATCGCCACTCCCGACGACCTCGCCGCCGATCCCACGACGGTCGGCGGCGCGGTCCGCGGCACCGTGATCAAGATCCTCGACGAGCGGGGTCAGGAGCTGCCCGCCGGCGTCACCGGCCGGATCTTCGTCGCCAACGCCGCTCAGTTCGACGGCTACACCGGGGGCGAGGACAAGGAGCGCATCGGTGCGCTCATGTCCTCGGGCGACGTCGGTCACCTCGACGCCTCCGGACGCCTGTACATCGACGGCCGCGACGACGACATGATCGTCTCCGGCGGCGAGAACGTGTTCCCGGCCGAGGTCGAGGATCTGCTCGCCGGTCACGCGGCGATCGTCGAGGCGGCCGCGATCGGCGTCGACGACGAGACGTTCGGCCAGCGCCTGAAGGCGTTCGTCGTGCTCCGCGACGGAAAGCAGCTCGACGAGGCGGCGGTCAAGGACTACGTGAAGGACAACCTCGCTCGCTACAAGGTGCCGCGGGAGGTCGTCTTCATCGACCAGCTGCCGCGCAATCCGACGGGCAAGGTGCTCAAGCGCGAGCTCAAAGCCCGCTGAGCGCCTTCACAGAATCTGTATACGAGCGGCGGCGGTCTGCGTGGAAGCTTCACGCGCGGCAGCGCATCCTCTGCGACGTGCTCGGCTGGATCCTGCTCATCGCGTGCCTGCTGCCGACGGTCGCGCTCGGTCGCTGGGCCGAGCGGGGACGCCGGCGCAGCGGGGCGGGTCCCTGGAGCGATCTGCTGGGCCCGGGCGCGGCGGCCGTACACTCACCGGATGCCGATGCACCAGGGGCGCGGCGGGAGCGAGGCGCGGCGCCGGCACTCCCCACGCCGGCGCGACAAGCTGCTCGCCCGCGGTCTCGGGGGGGTCACGGCGATCGTCATCGTCGTCCTGACCGTCATCTCCCTCACCCACGCCGACCGCCGCTCCGGACACGGATGCATCGCGCTGTCCCTCGCCTACGCGACGGGCGGGACGCAGACCTATGAGTGTGGCGCGACGGCGCGGCGCATGTGCGCCACGGGCAACCGTCAGGGCCTGCGCGGCGTGGCGGCCCACGACCTGACGCGCGCCTGCCGACAGGCGGGCCTGCCGGTCGGCTGAGGACGGCCCGCGGCGTAGGATCAGGGTCATGACCGACGCCGCCGCCTTCCGCGCTCAGTTCCCGGTCCTCGCTGACAAGGCGTACCTGAACGCCGGCACCGAGGGGCCGCTGCCGGCCACGATCGCCGATGCCGTCGGGGAGCGCGTCGCCTACGAGGTCGGCCACGGTCGCCTCGGGTCCGACTACATGCAGACGCTGTTCGATCTCCGCGATCGCCAGCGCGCCGGCTACGCGCGGGTGCTGGGCGCCGATCCGGCTGACGTCGCGCTCACCGGCTCGACGACCGACGGCTGCAACACGGTCCTCGCCGGCCTCGACCTCGGGCCCGGGGACCGGGTGGTCACCTCGGATGAGGAGCACCCCGGCCTGCTCGCCCCGCTCGGTCGCCTCCGGGCCCAGGGTGTCGAGGTCCACGTCGCCCCGTTTGACTCGATCGCGGACGCGGTGACCCCGCAGACCCGGCTCGTCGCCTGCTCGCACGTCTCGTGGGTCAACGGCCAGGTGGTCGACCACGAGGCGCTCACCGCCACCGGCGTGCCGTTCCTGCTCGACGGCGCGCAGGGCATCGGCGCGGTCCCCACCGATGTGAGCGCGCTCGGCTGCGCCTTCTACGCCGGCTCGGGGCAGAAGTGGCTGTGCGGGCCCGAGGGCTCGGGTGCCCTGTTCGTGCGCCGCGACATGCTCGACGAGCTCACCGTCCCCTGGCCCGGGTACGCGTCGCTGGCCGATGCCAAGGACGCGCTGCACTCCGGTCCCGCCCCCGATGCGGCCCGGCTGGACCACGGATTCCCCCTGGGGACCCGCGCGGTCTGGGCGCTGGCGTCACTGGACGTGTTCGAGACCGCCGGCTGGGAGTGGGTCTACAGCCGCGCCGCGCAGCTCGCCGCCCGCCTCGCCGACGGCCTCACCGAGCGCGGCCTGGAGGTCCAGCCCCGGGGCCGCTCGACGCTCGTCTCCTGGACGGTCGCCGACCCCGAGGCCGAGCTCGCCCGGCTCACCGCCGAGAACGTGATCGTCCGCGCGATCCCGGGCGCGGTCGGACTGCTGCGCGCCTCCGCGGGCGCCTGGTCCTCTGAGGCCGAGCTCGACCGCCTCGTCGAGCTCGCCGCCGGCTGACCGCCGGTTCTCGTCCGCAGCGGGAGGCGGACTGTCACACGGAGCGGGTCTCGTGCGACCTTAGGCGCGATGACACCTCCTGCCGATCGCTCCCAGGCCGCCTTCGAGGATCTGTATGACCTGACCGCGCAGCGGCTGCTCGTCTCGCTCACGCGTCGCACCCAGGACGTCGACGTCGCCCGGGAGCTGTGGGCGGAGTGCTGGGCGGCCGCGTTTGAGGGCTGGCCGCGGTGCCGAGCGACTGACGTGCCGGCGCTGGAGGCGTGGATCTTCGGGATCGCCCGTAAGCGGCTCGCGGACTATTGGCGCACCGGGGCGATCGAGCGCCGGGCGCTGGAGCGGCTGCGCTGGTCGGTGCCGGAGTTCGCGGCGGCCGAGGACGAGGAGCTCGCCCGTGTCGCCGAGATGGACACGTTGCGCGAGGTGGTCGGCGACGCGCTGCGCACGCTGCCGGCGCGTCGTCGCCGGGCGGTGGGACTGCGCATCGTCGACGGCCTCAGCTACGCCGAGGTGGCCGCCCGCCTGAACTGCTCGGAGGACGCCGCTCGAGCTCACGTCTCCCGTGGGCTGCGCGGTCTGCAGCGCGTGATCGAACGACCCCAAGGAGCCTGAACCATGACCCCGCTGATCGATGAGATGCGCGCTCAGATCCAGGCGACGCCGATGGGTGTCGCCCCGGCCGGGGCGCGATGGAGGGCTCGGCGTCGGACCGGTCTGATCTCCGGAGCCGCGCTCGCGCTCGCGGCGGTGGGCGCGGCGATCGTGGTCATCGTCAGCAGCGGGTCAAGCCCGCCGCCGGCCTACGCGGCGGTCTTTCACACCACCGGTGGGCAGCGCACGGTGACGATCACGCTGCGCGAGGAACAGGACATCCCGGCGCTCAACGCGCGCCTGGAGGCGGAGCACACCCGGATCCGGGTCGTGGCGGTGGTGAGGGGCTGTGACGCTCCCGTGCACTCGGTGTCAAACGGCCAGGTCGTACCCGGACCGGCGAAGACGCTGCTCGCGGACCGCCTCTTCCTCAACGGCAAGCCCGCCAACACGGAGTCTCAGACGATCCAGGTCAACACGATCGCTGGACGCACCCTCGTCGTTGGCTACTCGCCCGGCGGCTTCGACGACTTCGTCGGGGTGGTCGTCGGGCCCGCCCCATCGTGCGTCGGAATCGGTCCTCGGCTCAACCTCCCGAGCTGATCCGCTCCGGCCACGTGTAGACGTTCAGTCGCCCGCGCCCGGCGAACCCGCACAGGGTGAGACCGCGGTCGTGGGCCAGGGAGACCGCGAGCGTCGACGGAGCGCCGACGCCGACGAGGATCGGCGCGCCGGCGACCGCCGCCTTCTGCACGAGCTCGAAGGACAGCCGCCCGCTCACGCACAGCACGTGGTCGGCGAGCGGCAGCCACCCCTGCGCGAGGGCGTGGCCGATCACCTTGTCCATGGCGTTGTGGCGCCCCACGTCCTCCCGGGTGATGCGCAGCTCGCCGGCGGCGGTGAACAGCCCGGTCGCGTGGGTGCCGCCGGTCTGGGCGAATGTCGGCTGCACGAGGCGGTCGGGCAGCGCGTCGGCGAGCGCGCGTTCGATCACCGGCCGCGGGGGATCGGTCGCCAGCGCCGCGCTGTGGACGGCGACCTCCTCCAGCGCGCCCTTGCCGCAGACCCCGCACGACGACGTCGTGTAGAAGTTGCGGGCGCCCGGGTCGCGGGTGAGCGGCCCGGCGACCTCCACGACGTTGTGCGCGAGATCGTCGGTGAGCCCCGCCGGGCGGAGACCGTCGATCAGCCCCTCGCCGTAGAGGAAACCGAGGGCGAGCTCCTCGTCGTTGCCGGGGGTGCGCATCGTCACCGATAGCGGCGAGCCGTCGACCCGGATCTCCAGCGGCTCCTCGATCGCGACCACGTCGTCGACGCCGTCGTGGCTGACCCGCGCCCACACGCCGGCGACGCTACCAGTGCCGCGGCGGGTCCCCTGACAGCGGCTGGCCCGCGGGACCGCGTGCAAGCGCGTCTCTGGGAGTGTTCGACGCGGATGCGCCACCCAACATGCCCACAGTCGGCGTCGTTCGTCGTCGCATCGTGAGTCCGGGCGTGTTCGACGTCCCATAGACGTCATACGTTCCCAGAGCGGGTCGGGCTGGTTGCCGTGCGGGCGCTGTCGCGATAGGGAGTCTCCGGACTCCGTCGCCGCTCAGACGAGCGCCTGCTGGGCGACCCGCAGCTCGGTCTCAAACGGCTGGGACTCGCGCTCCAGGGCACCGTCGGGCCCGACCCGGTAGGCACCGGTGCGGCGCAGCGGTGGGGAGTAGGCGTGGATGGTCATCGCAGGCCCGTCGCCGGCGTGCAGGACCCGGTGGATCGCGACCGGCTCGACGACGAACGACGCCCCGGCGCCGAACTCGCGGGAGATCGAACCCCCACCCACCCCGCCGAGGGTGAGGCGGTCCTCGCGCACCCGTCCCTGGATGACCGCGATCCCGGCCGCCGACTCGTCGTGGTCGTGAAAGCCGGTGTCGGCGTCCTCACTCCAGCGGATCGCCCACGCGTTGACCTCGTCGTCGTCCCAGATCAGCTCATAGGCGCGCGTGCCGCCGAGATCGTCGAGCAGGTGGGCCCAGCGCTCCGGCTCGCCGGCCAGCCCGGCCGCGAACGCGCTCAGCTCAGAAGTCGAGAGACTCATGCGATCACGAGGCGGGGGCGGATCGGCAGGGAGGTGGGCAACACCGGGACTCCTCTCATAAAACGACAATGTCAATCAATTAAGTGTAGAAAGGCTGGAGGGACTATAACCCAGCCATGACCGACGACTCCGATCTCCGTCCCGACCAGCCCATGACCGACGACTCCGATCTCACTTCCGACGGCCGCACCCCCACCGATCCCACCCCCGAACAGCTCCGCGAGCACGAACGGGCGCAGGAGCAGGTCTCCCGCGAGGCGGCGGCCGCGGCACTGACCGAGGATGAGGCCCGCGCCGAGCTGCGGCGGGCCGACAAGGCCCGCTATCTGCAGGAGAAGCTCGCCGAGCAGGAACGGGCCGATCGCGAGACGGCCAGCTGACCCAATAGCGTTCACCCCGTGTTCGGTTCACGCACCGGGGCCGCAGCCGGCCCGGTCACCCTCTTCTTCCGCTACGGCCTCGGCACGCTGGCGGTCATCGCCGGGATCGTCGTGCTCATCATCGACCCGGGCGGCGTGGGGGTCGACGGCTTCGGCCTGCTCGAGGGCGCCGGCCTGTCGGTCCTGATGCTCAACTGGATCTACCGGATCGGGGTCGCCGGTGATCGGGAGCGCGACCGCGAGGAGGAGGCCCGGCGCTACCTGGAGCGCCACGGTCACTGGCCCGACGAGTCGTCGGCCCCCCGCCGCCGGGCGCCCAACGCCGGGCCCCGCAGGCGCGTCTAGGCGCTGACGGTGGCGGCCGGCGCCGCGGGCCGCCGTTCACCGCCGAACGTCGTCCCCGCCGCGACCGCGAGCAGTGAGCCCGCGACGAACAGGACGAGCGCGAACCCGGGGATCGCCCCGAGATGACCGGAGCCGAGCAGGCCCGCGCCGGCCAGTGAGCCGCCGCCGATCCCGATCTGGAAGGCGACCACGTAGATCGCCGAGGCGGTGTCGGGGATCTCCGGGGCGACTCGCAGCACCGCGCTCTGCAGGCAGATCGGCAGCGCGGTGAAGCCCGCGCCCCAGATGACCACCGCGACCAGGATCCACACCAACCCGTGGGGGATGAGGGTGATCAGCGCCAGGCCGGCGACGATCGCGGCGCAGCAGATGATCATCGCCGCACGGGGCCGGTGGTCGGCGGCGGGTCCGACCCGGGCGACGCCGAGCACCCCGGCGGCCCCGTAGGCGAGCAGCACGGCCGAGACGCCGGTGCCGGTGAGACCGGTGTGGGCGCGCACGATCGGCACGAAGTAGGTGAAGACGACGAACTGCCCGAAGGCGAGCAGCACCGTGATCGCGCAGATGAGCATCACGCCGCGGTGGCGCAGCGCCCGCATCAGCGTGGGCAGACGATCGGCGTCGACGGCGGCGGCCGGGGCGACGTCGGGGAGCACGAGCGCCATCGAGACCACGACCGCGAGCCCGACGACCCCCATCACCCCCACCGCGGCACGCCAGCCGACGATCGCACCGATCGCGCTCACGAGCGGGACGCCGGCGACGAGCGCGACCGAGTTGCCCGCGAGCGCCGCCGCGGTCGCGCGGCCGAGACGCTCGCGCGGCACGAGACCGGCGGCGACCTGTGCGACGATCGACCAGAACACGCCGTGGGCGAGCGCCCCGAACAGCCGCGCGACGAGCGCGACGCCGTAGCTGGGGGCGAGCGCGAATCCGACCTGGGAGAGGACGAGCATCGCCACGGTCGCGATCACGAGCGGTCGCCGCGGGATGCGGGATCCGAGCAACGTCAGCGGGATCGCGGTGAGCGCCGCCAGCCCCGCATAGGCGGTCATCAGGAGGCCGACGGTGCTCTCGGAGACGTGGAGTCCGTGGGCCATCGGCGACAGCAGCGCGATCGGCTGGGTCTCGGTGGTGACGAACGTGAAGCAGGCCGCCGCGAGCACGAACAGGCGCAGGGCGGTCGGGGACGGGCGTCGCATGGTGATGACGAATATACTCGGCGATCGAGTAAAAACTTGTGACGACCTCGTTAGATCATCCGTCCCGGGCGGGAGAGGTGCTTGCCGCCGTCCACCGCTCACCGGGAAGCCCGCGGGCGCAGGTGGCGGCTGCGCTGGGGTTGTCGAGCGGATTGGCCTCGGACCTGATCGCGCAGCTGCGGGGGGCGGGATGGCTGACGGAGGGCGAGCCGGCGCCGGCCGCGGGCCGGGGGCGACCGACGCGGACGTTGTGGCCCCACCCCGAGGGGCCGCTCGTGCTCGCGGCGGCGATCTTCCACGAGACGTGGCAGGTGGACGTCTGCGAGCTCGGCGGTGGCGTCGTCGACAGCCTCGCCGCCACCCACGATCGCCACCGCGAGTCGGCGCTCGCGGCGCTCGCCGCCGGGCTGTCGCAGGCATGGGACCGTCACCGGGCGCGGGTGCGCGGGATCGCCGTCTCCGCGCCGGGCACCGTGAGCGCGACGCGACTCATCCAGGCACCGAACCTCGGTTGGGAGGACATCGAGCTGTCGGCGCTGCTGCCGCCGGGCGCCGCGGCGGCGGGCGTCCCGTTTCGGGCCGGAAACGACGCGACGCACACCGCGGTCGCCGAGCATGCCCGCGGGTCCGCGCAGGGCGTCGACGACGCCCTGGTCCTCTTCATGAGCTCCGGCGTCGGCGGCGCGCTCATCGACGGCGGTCGGGTCAGTGCCGGCGCGCACGGCATGGCGGGTGAGTTCGGTCACCTGCCGCTCGGGTCCCGGCAACGGCGCTGTCGCTGCGGGGCCCGGGGCTGCTGGAACACCGAGCTCGACGCCGGTGCGCTCGCGCGCCGGCTGCGCCGACCGCTGCCCGCCGACGAGGTGAGCTTCAGCCGCGGCGTGCTGGCGGGCGCCCGGGACGGTCGGGCGCCGGAGCGCCGCGCGGTGGCGGCGCTCGCGCGGGCGCTCGGACGCGGGACCGCGGGCCTCGTGAACGCCTGTGACCCCGATCGGGTCGTGCTGTCGGGGCTGGCGGCCGAGCTGCTCGCGATCGCACCCACATCGCTGCAGGGCGCCTATCGCGATGGTCTGATGTCGACGCGCGTGGTCCAGCCGCCGCCGCTGGTCGCCGGCGCGCTCGGGGATCGGGGACCGCTGGTGGGGGCGATGGAGGCGGCGTTCGCCCCGGTGCTCGCGCGTCCGCTGCTCGGCGAGCCGTCCGGCGACGTGTAGCTGCGCCGCGCCGGCCGGCTCAGGCGTCGAAGTGGGTGCGCAGCGCCTTGGCCCGGGTGGCGATCTCCCGGCGCTCGGTCTCGGCGAAGCGATCGAGGTTCCCCAGCACCGGGCCCATCCGCCGGTTGGCCGCCAACGTCGGGCGGTGGCGGGTGAGGAAGTCCCAGTAGAGCGTCGTGAACGGGCAGGCGTCCTCGCCGACGCGGACCCCGGGCGAGTAGCGACAGCCCTTGCAGTAGGTCGACATCCGATCGATGTAGCGCCCGCTCGCCGCGTAGGGCTTGGTCATCATCTCGCCACCGTCGGCCCACGTCGCCATCCCCAGCACGTTGGGCGCCATCACCCAGTCATAGCCGTCGATGAACGCCCGGTGATACCAGTCAAGCGCCGCCCGGGGCTCGGTCCCGGTGAGCAGCACGAGGTTGCCGAACAGCATCAGCCGCTCGATGTGGTGGGCGTAGGCGGTCTGCTTGACGCCGGCCACGGCATCGGCGAGGCACGCCATCTCGGTCTCCCCGGTCTCGAGCACCGCCGGCAGCGGCGCGTCGGCGTGCAACGCGTTCATCGAGCGCCAGCGCGACTCGCGATACCAGTACAGGCACCACACGTACTCTCGCCAGCCGATCACCTGGCGGATGAACCCCTCGACGCTCTGCAGGGGCGCGTCGCCGGAGCGGTAGGCCGCCTCGGCCGCCTCGGCGACCTCCAGGGGGCCGAGCAGGCCGAGGTTCAGCGACGAGGACAGCAGCGAGTGCCACAGGGTCCGCTGACCACCGATCATCGCGTCCTGGTAGGGCCCGAAGGTGGCCAGCGCGTGCGTGGTGAACCGCCGCAGCGCCCGCAGCGCCTGGGCACGGTTGGCCGGCCAATGCCGCGGGCCGTCCTCGCCCCAGGTGTCGAGCTCGAGGTCATCGAGCTCGCGTCGCACCGCGACGTCGTGCTCACCCTCGCGCGGGCGGTAGGGGGTCGGGGGATCGACCTGGGCCGGCGGCGCCTGGCGGTTGTCGGCGTCGAAGTTCCAGCGTCCGCCGCACGGCTCGTCGCCGTCCATGAGCAGGTCAAGGCGCCGGCGCTGATCGCGGTAGAAGTGATCCATCGTCAGCGAGCGGCGCCCGTCGGCCCACTGGGCGAACGCGTCCAGGTCGGAGAGGAAGAGCGATCCGGCGACGATCTCCACCCCGTCCAGTCGCGCGAGCGTGCGGCGAGCCTGGTGGCTGTGGGGGGCGAGCAGGCGGACGCGGTCGGGACGGTGGCGCTCCTGATGCGCGCGCAGTCCCGCGCTGAGCGTGTCCGCCCAGACGAGGTCGACGCTGAGGCCCGTGGCGAGCAGGTCGTCGGCGAAGTGGCGCATCGCGACGAGCACGAGATGGAGCTTCTGGCGGTGAAAGCGCTTGGCGGCGAGCGCGGCGCGGCTCTGCACGAGCAGCACTTGGTCGGCGCCCTCGAGCGCCGGGTTGGTGAGCGAGAGCTGGTCGCCGAGGATCCATGCGGTGGTGCCGGGCATCTGGGGTGGAGATGCCCGCGAACGGGCGGCGCTACCCGCAGGTGGACCCGGGGCGGGTCGAGGTGGCCTGCCTTGACAAGGATGCGAACATACGTTCGTGACCAGCGAGGGCAGTGCCTATTCCCGATTTCGCCGTGCGCTCGACACCGGCAACGAGCTGCTCGTGCTCACGACCGCCCGGGAGCTGCCCCAGATCGCACTCGACGACGCGCTGCGGATCTGCCTCGTCCTGCGTGACGGGGACCGGGCTCGCTATGAGCGGGCCGCCGTGCGCTGGCTGGGCCGGTTCGCGCTCGAGGGACGCGCGGTCACGATCCGTGATCTGCGCAGCGCCGCCGCCGCCCTGGAGGAGTTGCCCGCCCGCACCAGTGAGGCGATGGAACGCCTGCAGCGGTTGTGCATCGCGCGGGGCGTGTCCTGACTGCGACCCCGTTCGCTCGGGCTCGCTCAGTAGGCGGTGGGACCGGGGGTCGCGAGCATGCCCTCACCCTGGGCACCGGCCAGCACGTCGGGTGCGAGCAGTCGCGCCGCGTCGGCGGTCTGATCGTCGGCCTGGCGCTGGGAGTCGCGCTCGGCCTCCACGCGGGCGGTGTACAGGGTCACCTCACGGGTGATCTGATCCTCCGACCAGCCGAGCACCTCGGCCATCAGCCGGGCGACGGGTTCGGCGGCGGCGACGCCGCGGTCCCAGCTCTCGATGGAGATGCGCGTGCGCCGCGCGAGCACGTCGTCGAGGTGCAGGGCGCCCTCGTGGGAGGCGGCGTAGAGCGCCTCGACGGCGAGGTAGGCGTCGGCCTCGGGCAGCGGCTCGCGCAGCTCCGGACGGGCGGCCATCAGCTCCAGCAGCTCGTCGATCGAGTTGCCGTAGCGGTGCAGCAGATGCTCGACGCGGACGACGTGCAGGTTGTGCTCGGCGGCGATCCGGTGGCGGCGGTTCCACAGCGCGCGGTAGCCGTCGGCTCCGACCAGCGGCGTGTCATGGGTGACCGAGGCGGGGACCTGGCGGTCGAGCATGTGCACCGCGAGATCGATCGCGTCCTTGCCCATCACCCGGTAGGTCGTGTACTTGCCGCCGGCGATCGCCACCAGTCCCGGGGTCGGGGATGCGACCGCGTGCTCGCGGCTGAGCTTGGACGTCGACTCCGACTCGCCGCTGAGCAGCGGGCGCAGCCCGGCGTAGACACCCTGGACGTCGTCGACGGTGAGCGGTGACTCGAGCACGGCGTTGAGATGCTCGAGCACGTAGTCGATGTCGGCCGAGCTCGCCGCCGGATGGGATTTGTCCAGCGTCCACTCGGTATCGGTGGTGCCGATCAGCCAGTGCACGCCCCACGGGATCACGAACAGGACGCTCTTCTCGGTGCGCAGGATCAGTCCCGTGTCGAGCTGCAGACGGTCGCGCGGGACGACGATGTGGATCCCCTTGGATGCCGTCACGTGAAACTTGCCGCGCTCACCGACGAGGTGCTGCAGCTCGTCGGTCCACACGCCGGTCGCGTTGACGACGACCTGGGCGCGGACCTCGAACTCGTCGCCGGAAAGATGGTCACGGACCCGGGCGCCGGCGACCCGGCCGCCCTCGCGCAGGAAGCCGACCACCGACACCGAGTTGGCGACGGCCGCGCCGAAGCGCGCCGCGGTACGGGCGACCGCCATCGTGTGGCGCGCGTCGTCGACCTGGGCGTCCTGGTACTGGAGGGCGCCGATCAGCGCGTCGCTTCGCAGCGCGGGAGCGATTCGCAACGCGCCGCGCTTGGTGAGATGCCGGTGGCGCTTCATCCCCTTGTGGCCGCCGAGCTCGTCGTAGAGCAGCATCCCCGAGCCGATGTACGCGCGCTCCCACACCCGGTGGGTGAGCGGCAGCAGGAACGACACCGGCTGCACGAGATGGGGCGCGATCACGTTGAGCAGCAGCGAGCGCTCGCGCAGCGCCTCCCGCACGAGGTGGAACTCCATCTGCTCCAGGTAGCGAAGCCCGCCGTGGATGAGCTTGGAGGAGCGGCTGGAGGTGCCCGAGGCGAAGTCCCGGGCCTCGACCAGCCCCACGGTGAGGCCGCGGCTGGCCGCGTCGAGAGCAGCGCCGGTGCCGGTCGAGCCGCCGCCGACGACGAGCACGTCGAAGGTCTCGTGGCGGAGGCGGTCCAGCGACCGGAGGCGATGTGCCGGGTTCAGCGAGCTCGGGTCCTCGCTCTTCGGGGGGTTCGTCGGCGCGACAGTGGGCATGTCTGTCAGGCTACCCCGCTGAGGGGGTTTTACGAACGGAGGGAGAGGGACATGCTGCGGGATGGAACCAGGCGCTGGCGGTGGGCGCAGACCACGCTCGGCGAGCTCGTCGCCGAGTTTCTGGGAACGATGATCATCCTGGCCTTCGGGGACGGCGTGGTGGCGATGGTGGTCGCCGCGCTGCCGGGGTCGGGACGCTCGACGACGTCGCCGATGTCGGCGAACTGGCTGCTGATCAGCTGGGCGTGGGGGTTCGCGGTCGCCTTCGCGGTATGGGTGGCGGGCGGGGTGAGCGGGGCGCATCTCAATCCGGCGGTGACGCTCGCGCTCGCGGCGCGCCGGGGTTTCGCATGGCGCAAGGTCCCCGTGTTCTGGCTCGCCCAGGTCCTCGGCGGCTTCGCCGGCGCGGCGCTCGTGTGGAGCGACTACCACACCGCGATCGACGCGCTCAACCACTCGATGCACATCATCCGCGGCGCGGAGGCGTCGCTGGGGACATATTCGATCTTCGCCACCTTCCCCGCCAAGTACTTCCACTCGTGGCCGGGCCCGTTCGTCGACCAGGTGATCGGCACCGCGTTCCTCGTCGCGTTCATCTTCGCGATCACCGACGAGTACAACGCGCCGATCAAGGGCAACCTCGCGCCGCTCGGCGTCGGACTGATCGTCGTGCTGATCGGGATGTCGTTCGGCGCCGACGCCGGCTACGCGATCAACCCGGCCCGCGACCTCGGTCCGCGCCTGTGGGCCTGGGTGGTGGGCTACGGCAAGCTCGCGCTCCCCGGCGACTACGGAAACATCAACGACTACATGTGGATCCCGATCGTCGGGCCTCTCATCGGCGGCGTGCTCGGGGGCACGATCTATGACTACGCGATCCGCAAGGTCCTGATCGCCCGGGGCGCGAAGCCCGACCCCGAGATGGTCGAACAGGGCGCCGACTCCATCGACGAAACCTCAGGAGCGAGCAAATGACGAAGTACATCGGAGCCATCGATCAGGGTACGACGAGCTCGCGGTTCATCCTGTTTGACAAGGACGGCCAGATCGTCCATGTCGACCAGCGCGAGCATGAGCAGATCAACCCGAGGGCGGGCTGGGTCGAGCATGACGCCAAGCAGATCTGGACCCGCACCCGCGAGGTGATCGGGGGGACGCTCGCCGCCTCCCCGGCCGAGGCCGGTGACATCGAGGCGCTCGGCATCACCAACCAGCGGGAGACGACCCTCGTGTGGGACCGGGAGACCGGCGAGCCGATCTACAACGCGATCGTCTGGCAGGACACCCGCACCGGCCCGCTCGTGCGCGAGCTCGCCGGTGACCAGGGCGTCGATCGCCTGCGCGAGGCGGTCGGACTGCCGCTGTCGACGTACTTCTCGGGGCCGAAGATCCGCTGGCTGCTGGACAACGTCGACGGCGCGCAGGCGAAGGCCGACGCCGGACAGCTGATGTTCGGCAACATGGACACCTGGGTGCTGTGGAACCTCACCGGCGGCACGAACGGCGGCGTCCACGCGACCGACGTGACGAACGCCAGCCGCACGATGCTGATGAACCTCCAGACGCTGGACTGGCATGAGCCGAGCCTCGATCTGATGGGGATCCCGCGCTCGATGCTGCCGGAGATCCGCTCCTCCAGCGAGGTCTACGGCGAGGCGAAGGGGACCGCCGTCGGCGGCACCCCGATCAGCGGCATCCTCGGCGATCAACAGGCGGCGCTGTTCGGCCAGACCGCGTTCGACAAGGGCGACGCGAAGAACACCTACGGCACCGGCTCGTTCCTGCTCGTCAACACCGGCACCGATGTCGTCCACACCGAGGCGCTGCTCACCAGCCCCGCCTACAAGCTCGGCGACGAGCCCGCCCGCTACGTGCTGGAGGGCTCGATCGCGGTCACCGGTGCGCTCATCCAGTGGCTGCGCGACCGGCTGAAGATCATCTCCTCCGCCCCGGAGGTGGAGACGCTGGCCAGGACGGTCGACGACAACGGCGGCGTGTACTTCGTGCCGGCGTTCAGCGGCCTGTTCGCCCCGTACTGGCGCGACGACGCCCGCGGGGCGATCGTCGGGCTCACCGCCTACGCCAACCAGGGCCACATCGCCCGCGCGGCGCTGGAGGCGGCGGCGTGGCAGAGCAAGGACGTCGTCGACGCCGCCAACGCGGTGATCGACGCGCCGTTCACCGACATGCGCGTCGATGGCGGCATGACCGCCAACGAGCTGCTCATGCAGTTTCAGGCCGACGTGCTCGGCGTCCCGGTGATCCGCCCCAAGGTGACCGAGACGACCGCGCTCGGTGCCGCCTACGCGGCCGGTCTGGCGGTCGGCTACTGGGACAGTCAGGACGAGCTGCGCGAGCGCTGGGCCGAGGACAAGCGCTGGGAGCCGCAGATGTCCGACGCCGACCGCGACGCCCAGCACAAGCAGTGGAAGAAGGCCGTGGAGCGGACGCTGGACTGGGTCGAGGACGAATAGCTCGGCGTGCACCCGTGGGTGGAGACCCGGCGCGATCTCCACCCGCGGTTCCACCTCGGGGCCGATGTGCGGGGCGCCGGCGGGTAGGAGGATTGACCCATGTCAACTACCGATTACCTCGTCGATTCCGCCCTCGTCCTGCTCGTCCTGCTGCAGATCAAGTGGCGCCCGCTCACGACCCGCGCCCTCGTCCGCCCGCTCGTCATCGTCGGCGTCGCCGTCGTCAGCTACTTCAACTCGATCCCCACCGCCGGCAACGACCTCGTCCTCATCGTCGTGCTCGCCGCGTTCGGCGGTCTCATCGGCCTCGCCGCCGGCCAGGCGACGTTCGTGCGCCGCAACCGCGACGGCGTCGTCGAGGCCCGCGCGGGCTGGGCGGCGGGCGTGCTGTGGGTGCTCGGCATGGGCCTGCGCTTCGGTTTCCTCATCTGGATCAACACCCGCTCCGGCGGGGTGTCGCTGGACCATTTCAGCGTCGCGCACTCGATCACCGGCGCCGCCGCGTGGACCGACGCGCTGCTCGCGATGGCCGTGTTCGAGGTCGTCGGCCGCTCCGCGCTGCTGGCGCTGCGCCGCAGCCGCCTGCGCAGCGGC